>JAUVBO010000066.1 GCA_030591195.1 Pseudomonadota bacterium | reverse complement strand
GGGTCTTCAGCGAGGCATCGATCAAGGCCCAACATGCCCGCCAGGCGGCACCCGATCGTTGCGCCGGCGATGGAACCGACCAACCGCCGGTCTGCGTGGTGCACTGACGCTCGGCGTCGTCGCGGCCGAGCGGTCACCGTCCGGCGAGGGCCGAGACCTCGCCTACCGAGGCGGCGCAGCGAAAGCCGAAGTGGTGGTACGGGTTGTTGGAGGGCACGTGGGGCCGACGAAAGACCGTCGTCGCGTGGGCCGCGGGCCAGTACCACGAGCCGCCGCGGACGATCTTGCGGCGGTGGCCCTTGCACGGCTCGGCTCCGCCGCACGGGCCACGCGGATCGACACCGGTGCAGGCCGCGCCGCAGGCAGCGTAGCTCGGCGCGTACCAGTCGTGGACCCACTCCCATGAGTTGCCGGCCATGTCGTACAGCCCAAAGAGGGTCGGCGGCCGGGTGCCGACGACGAAGGTCCGCCCCTTGTCCGGACCGCCGCCCTTGGCCTTCTTCACCCCGCAGGAGCGGCCGCGGTGGTCCTTGATCACCGCCCGCTTGCAGGTCGCGCGCTGGTTGCCCCATGGGTAGCGCCGCCCGTCGGTGCCGCGGGCGGCCTTCTCCCACTCGGCCTCGGTTGGCAGGTGCTTGCCCATCGCCTTGCAGTAGGCCACCGCGTCGTACCAGCTGACGCCGACCTTCGGCTGCTTGGGCCGGTTGTAGTCGCGATACCGCGTGCGGGCCGGCTTGCACTTGCCCGCCTTGACGCAGGCCTCGTAGTCCGCCACCGTCACCTCGTAGCGGTCGATGTAGAAGGTCTGCAGGTGGATCGTCGCCTGAGGGCGAGCGTTCTTCGGGCCCTTGTCAGCGCCCCGCAGGAAAGACCCACCCGGGACGCAACCCCTCTCGGTGGGCGGCTTCTTCGCGCAGGGAGCGACGGCCGAGCCATCGGGCAGCTTGTCGTCGGCCCGGGCCGACGGGGTCGCCAGGGCCCAGGTTCCCCCGGCGAAGATCGCGATAACAAACAGTCTATTGAGCATCATCCAAACCGTAGCATCCCCCGCCCAGCAGGGTCAAAGCACGGCCTGCCCTGGTCTCGGCTGCGGATCTGTGCGATCAACGCGGGCGGAGCCAGCAAACCGACAACAACGAGGACAGCCGTGTCAGCGCCAAGCATCGAACAGAAAGACCTCGAGACCTGGGCCGCCTTCTTGATCGACCACTCCCTCGGTGGGGTCACCACCGACGACCTGGTGATGATCAAGGGCGAGACGATCTGCTGGCCGCTGATCGCCGAGCTCGAGCGGCGGGTGATCGAGGCTGGCGGCATACCCGACGTCTACCTGGTGCCGCCGAACAACGACCGCGGCCGGGTCTGGTCAGCGGCCATGGGCCGCGCGGCCAAGCCCGAGCAGCTGGAGAAGACGCCGGCCTGGCACCGCCAGCGCTACGAGCAGATGACCAAATACATCGAGGTGCTCGGCGCCCACGACCCGTCGCTCTACAGCGGCCTCGCCACCGAGCAGGTCCAGGCGCTGGCGATGGTCGACCGCCCCTTCGCCAACATCCGCCTGGCCAAGCCGTGGGTGCTGACCCTCTTCCCGACCTCGGGCTTCGCCGAGATGGAGGGGATGGACTTCGACGAGTACACCGCGTTCATCGTCAAGGCCTCGACCACCGACCCGCGCCCGCTCGAGGTGGCCGAGCAGGCGATCGCTCCCCACTGGAAGAAGGCGAAGAAGATCACGATCGAGACCCAGCACCCGCACGACAAGCGCGATCTGTCGCTGAGCCTCGACCTGACCCACAGCCAGCCGGTGCTCTCGTACGGGCTGCGTAACTTCCCCGATGGTGAGGTCTTCACCAGCCCCGACGCCAACGCCAGCGAGGGCGAGATCTTCGTCGACCTGCCGGTGCACTACGGCGGCCACGACATCAAGGGGATCTACCTCAAGCTCGAGGGCGGCAAGATCGTCGACTACCAGGCCGACGAGGGCCACGAGCACCTGGCGGCGATCATCGAGACCGACGAGGGCTCCCACCGCCTCGGCGAGGTCGCCCTCGGCATGAACCCCGGCCTGGACAAGGTGCTCAAGCACCCGCTGTTCGTCGAGAAGGTCGGCGGCACGCTGCACATCGCCATCGGCATGAGCTACGAGGACTGCTACGTCGACGACCCGAGCAGCGAGGAGGGCAAGGCGAAGCTCCAGCAGCTCGAGGAGGCGGGGATCCTCAACCGCTCGGCCCAGCACGTCGACATCGTCGCCGACTTCCGCCCGGGTGGCTGCGGCCGACGGGTGCTGCTCGACGACCAGGTCGAGATCCACTCCAAGGACGGCCACTGGGTGGTCTGACCCACTGGTGCGCGTAGGGCCCACGTTGACTCGATGCCCCGTCGATGGCTAGCTACAAGAGAGGGCAATCGATGAAGAACAGCCAGGGTGGGATGTGGCGAGCCTTCGCCACGGCGGCGATCGCTGCGGCGATCTGCGCCGGCGGTTGCACGGAAACACCGCAGGCCCACACGGGAGACGGCGCGCCACCGCCTGGCCCCGACGCCGCCGGCGGATCCCTGGGCCCCCAGGGGACGCCCTCGGTCCGTGACGAGACCCACGCCGGCTGGTCCGATCCGCGCTGCGACAGCTGCCACAACCTGCCGGAAAAGGGTCACCTCGCGACCCACCCGGCCCAGTGTGCCCGGTGCCACGGCGCCAACGGGGCCTGCAACCCCAACGGGCCGAACAGCGGCCGCCAGGAGCACGCCAAGGACAACGACTGCGGCAGCTGCCACGACAGGATGCACGAGATCATGAACCCGCCCGGCGACTGCGTCTCCTGTCACTTCGCCGCCGCTGCGACGGTCGACTGTCCGCCGCCGGTGGTGGTGCCGGACGGGGGACCGGCCGACGGCGCCCTGGTCCCGCCCGACGGTGGTGGCATTCCGCCGCAGCTCGCCGGCGGGCTCAAGTCGGGCTGTCTCGGCTGGCCGGGCACCGAGTTCTCGCCGAGCAACAGCACCGGCTGGATCGTCTCGGTGTCGGCCGGGCAACTCGCGATCGACTTCACCCTCAAGGACACGGCCGGCACCAGCCACACCCTGTCCGACCTGCTGGGGACCAAGCCAGTGTGGTTGCAGCTCGGCTCGTTCACCTGACCGCCCTACCAGGGCAGCGTGCCTGCCCTCAATCAGCTGGCGCAAAAGACCTTCGGCGGCGGGACCTACGCCGACCTGGTCCACTTCGTCCACGTCTACACCGTCGAGGCGCACCCCAAGGCTCCCGACCCGAGCCCCTACAGCGGCAAGGTCTGGGAGGCGGCCTACAGCAGCAAGCCAAACTCCAAGACCTACCCTGGCCGGGTAGCCAACGCCAAGGACATGGAGCAGCTGCTGCAGGGGAACCAGCGGCTGCTGGTGGACTCGCTGACCCCCGAGCCGCTCGACAACCCGGTCTGGTGCACCTACGGCACCTGTCCCAACTGCTCGTTCCTGATCAAGCGCGACGGCAAGATCCATCAGGTGCTGCAGAAGACCGCCAACAACCTCGCGACGCTGGAGACGGCGATCAAGGGGCTGCTGCAGTAGCTCCCGGCACGGGCTGCTTCGCCCCCCTCGTCCCTGTCTGAGCCCAGGCTCGCGGCAGATCCCGCAACTCCTTTTGTTGGCCGCCGGTTTGTGGAATCATGGCAGCTCGATGAGCGAAGGACCCGACGACAAGGCACGCCAACATCGGCGCTACGAGGTCTCGTTCGACGTCGAGATCACCGCGGGCGACTGGGAAGGGGTGCTCGAGCTCTCGACCCAGAACATCAGCCGCGGCGGCCTGTTCGTGCGCTCGATGCATCCGGTGAAGGTCGGTGCCCGGCTGAAGGTCACCCTCAGACTGCCCGACGGCGAGAAGTTCAACGTCGAAGGCGAGGTGGCACACACCGTGTCGCCCGAGCAGGCCGTCGAGACGGGAAAGAAGCCCGGCTTTGGCCTGCGCTTCGACGACAAGCACGCCCTCGACCTGAGTCTGCTCGAGGCCATGGCCGCGAGCCACACCGGCGGCCGACACTGCTACAGCATGTCGGACACCTACATCATCATGCCGACGGTGCTCCGGCGCCAGCGGGACCGAGAGACGATCGAGACCACCGCGGCCTACCAGCTGATCGAGCTCGGCGATCTGACCTCGGAGCAAGCCGTCGCCGCGGAGCGTGACGCGGCGCCGCCACCAGCAGCCGCAGACGACCCGGTCGCGGCCAGCGGCGCGCGAGGCAGTGAGCCGCCGAGCGCGCTCGCCGCGGCGCTCGCCCTCGAAGACGAGATCCCGGGTGGTGAGCTGCTCGACGATCTGGGCAGCGAGCCCCTCGATCTGTCTGGCGATCCTGCCGGCGACAGCGGGCAACCCGCGCCAGTGAGCGATCTGGCAGAGCTGCAGCCCTCGGACTCGGGCGACTTCGAGGTCAGCATTGGCACCCTCGAGGCCCCGGCGGTGCCGCTCGGCAAGGTCGAGGGCCCCGCCTTCTTCGGCATCGACTTTGGCACCTCCTACACCAGCATTGCGCTGCTGCACGACGACCGCATCCGCCTGCTGTCTGACGACCACGATCAGACGATGATCCCCACGGTGGTCTGCTACCGCGAGGGTGACAGCCCGCTGGTGGGCTGGCCTGCCCGCGGGGCCGCGCCGATGCACCCGACGACGACTCTCAGCTCGCCCAAGCGGCTGCTCGGCCGCAACCACGACGACCGGGCGATCGCGCCCTACCTCGGCTCCTCCGCGGTGGAGACCAGCGCCGGGCCCAACGGGCAGGTGGTGGCCGAGATCCACGGCGAGCAGGTGGCGATCCCGCAGGTCTGCGCCGAGGTCTTTCGCGAGCTGGCCCGGATCGGCGAGCGGGCCACCGGAGCCCGGGTGCAGGACGTGGTGCTCTCGGCACCGGTGACCTTCGGCGAGCCCCAGCTGATCGCGCTCCGGCGCGCTGCCGAGCTCGCCGGCCTGCGGGTGCTGAAGATCGTCGACGAGCCAGTGGCCGCTGCGGTGGCCTTCGGCCGGGGACGGCAGACCGAGATCGTCGCCGTCTACGACTTCGGCGGCGGCACCTTCGACTTCACCCTGCTAGAGATCGCTGACCGGCGCTTCCGGGTCATGGCTCGCGCCGGCGACGGCTGGCTCGGCGGCGATGACTTCGACAACGCCATCGCCGAGCACGTCGCCAACCGCTTCTGGCGCGAGACCGAGGTCGACCTGCACAAGCGCCAGGTGGAGTGGCAGCAGCTGCTGATGATCTGCGAGGAGGGCAAGCGCCGGCTGAGCAGCGCGCGCCTGGTCGAGCTGCTGGCGCCCGGGATCGTGCTGTCGGCCAGTGGGCCGGTGGACCTCCGGATGCCCTTCGACCGCGACACGCTGGACGAGATCTGCGGCCCGCTGGTCGACCGGTCGCTCGAGGTGGTCGAGCGTTGCCTCCGGGAGGCCTCGTTCTCCGCTTCGATGATCGACCAGGTGGTGCTGACGGGCGGCGTGACCCGGATGCCGCTGGTCCGCGAGCGGGTGCAGGACTACTTCGAGCGGGAGATCGGGCTGCCGGTCAACCCGGAGCACGCGGTGGTGATCGGCGACGCGATCTACGCCAACCACCTCGGCGCCGGCCGCCGCCCGGAGCTCAGCGGCTAGACCTCCTCGACGGCAGGCGGATCTCGACCCGGCGGCGCTGCCGGCGACCGACCTCCACCGTCCGCTCCACCGGGCGGTAGCCGGCCGCGAGGACCTGGAGCCCGTAGCGGCCCGGCCGGGCGAGGATCCGGTCGAAGCGTCCGTCGCGGGGCCGGGAGGTCCACCGCTCCTTCGCCCGCAGCTTGACCTCCCGCAGCCGCACCTCGGCCTCCACCGGCCGGCCCGCAGCGTCGCGCACGTGGCCCCAGATCGTCGGGCCGTCGAGATAGCGCTGCAGCAACAGCCGCCACGAGGGGCGCAGCGCCGCCACGACCTTGTCGCGCTCGCGACCCGGGCGCGGGGTGCGGCGAGCAGCCTCGACCAGCAGCGCGACTGTCCCGTGGGCGTGCCGGTAGTAGTCCTGGTCCGTGCCGCTGACCGAGGCGATGCGCCGGCGGATCGCGAAGCGACGGCCCTGGGGATGGGTGCCGAGGCCCCGCGCGATCTCGCGGGCTACCACGCCGGCCTCGTCGGGCACGGGGCTCGCCGCGCCGGAGACGGTGTACGGCAGGTGAAGCGCGATCGCGCCGCTGTGGTAGGAGACCGAGGCGACAAAGCGCTCGCGCTCGGCGAGGGCGATCATCGCCTTGACCTCCGGCTCGGAGGCGGGCGCAGGACCGCGGTAGTAGTGCCAGTCAGGGCGTCGCGTGCCGCGGCCCTCCACCGTCACGCGCCAGCCGAAGGGGTAGTTGCGGTTGAGGTCGACCCCCTCGTAGACGCCGACGATGCCGTCGCGGTTGAGGTCGCGGCCGTTCTTGCGGCCCATTTGCAGTGAGACCTCGAGGTAGTGGTGCAGGCCGTCCGGGTTGACCACCGGCACGGCGCAGACCACCACCTCGCGCCGCAGACGCCGCGCCAGGGCGGTCTCGCCGAGCAGGACCTGGATCGCGTCGAGCACCAGCTCCACCGACAGCGGCTCGGTGCCGTGGTGACCGCCGTTGAGCAGCACCGTCGGCCTCGGGTCCGCGGCCCGCACGCCATCGCCGATGAACAGCGCCTGCAGCGGGCGGCCGCCATCAGAGCGACCGAGGGTCACCAGGCGGGTGCGTCGCGGGTACCGACGGTGCCAGGCCCGCAGCAGGGCCTCGACCATCGCCGGGTTCTTGTAGCTGCGGCCAATGATCGGCACGCCCCCTGGGCCGGTGGCCGGCGGCCTGTCACGCCGGGCAAGGTACTCGACGCCCGCGCCGACGTACTTCCACGGTCGGTGAGGACTGACCGCCAGCAGCCTCGCGCCGCCACAGACCATGGTCTCGAGCCGGGTCAGGTCGGTACGCAACACCAGTGCGCCGGCCCTGGTTCGCTCGACCACCGCACGAGCGCCTCCGGCGTACCGCTTGACCGTGGCGTAGATCCGCGGGGGCCAGGCGCTCCCTCTGGCGCGGCGGCGCGCTCCCGGGTCGCGCTGGCAGAGCGGCCGGGTGGTCAGCCGCACGATCCTCGTCGGCCCGGCTCGTCGACCGGTGATCAGCCCGAGCCGCTGGCCCTCCACCGGCGCGTCCGCACGCAACGCGAGCACGGCGAAGCGTCGCCGCAGGCGCCGATCGAAGATCCCGGCAACGATCTGCCGGCCGTGGAGCCAGACCACCAGCTCGAGCGTGCGGAAGCGCCGAGCGCCGCGCAGGTAGGAGATCCCGCCGTGACGGCGAAGCGCGCCGTCGCGCCCGATCTTGACGAAGTAGGCCCGATCGCCGTCGAGGCGCAGGCCCCAGCCGCGGACGGGCCGCTGGTGCTGACCTGGCGTCCCGTCGAGCGCCGAGCGAAAGAAGAGCGTCAGGTCGACTCGCCCCCGCGCGCGCGTGACGCGCACGCGAAGCTCGCCGTCGGTCAGCTTCGCGCTGCTGACCACCTGGCCCTCGGCGGCAGCAGGCTGCGTGGCGAGCACCACCGCCACCAGCGCGATCCCGCTGGCGACAACCGTGGAGCGCGAGCCGTGCACCCATTGATGATGCGAGGGTGGCGCCGATCCCACAAGGCAATAGCAGCGGAGGGTGACGAGGCCTTCAGGGCCATCGAGTTCTCCGGTGGGGCGCGAAGGTGGTCGTGAGGCAGGTTCCTCGTGGCCTCGACGGTCGAGCAGGCCGCTTGAGTGACACCGACGCGTCCAGGTAGCCAGGCCACCCTTTCGACGGGCCGCTTGCTTTCGCAGCACGTGCCCCTCCGCTCGCCGAGCGGAGCGAGCAAGCGCGGCACGTGCTGCGCTGCGGTCGTCGGCGACATCTCGCCTTCGGCGAGCTGCTGCCTCCTTACGCCCGCGCCGAAATGGTGGCCGTGGACCAGAGGGGCCGCGCCTCCCTCACCACTCAGACATGGGGGGGGCATCTGCCGCGAGGTGGCTCGCAGATGCGCGGCCAGCGAGCCACTTCGTCGAGGGTGATGGGTCACCTGCCGCGTAGTGGCTCGCAGATGCCACGTCGACGGCCAAGCCCCCCCCCATGTCCTTGGCTCCTTGGGGTGAGTGCGTCGCGACCGCCGGAGGACCCAAGCGCCAGAACTCGATCGCCCTGGGGCATCGGTGCCGACGCCCGCAGGGCGGGCCTGCCTCACTCTCCTCGCCTCCTCACTCTCCTCGCCTCCTCGGCAAGTGCGCGCATCGAGCTCTACGCCCGCCTGGACGCACGTCCCGAACCAAATACCTCGCCAGGACCAACCATCAGCTGGCAGTCTCCCGGGTGAATGTCAGGATCGCCGACATGAACGCCGCTCGACGTAGCCTGCTCTCGTTCGCGAGCTCATTGCTAGCAGCGCCCGCCTGGGCGGCAGTCCCCTCCTCCTCCTCCGCCGCCAAGGCCATCGCCGTCGAGGGCCGAAGGGGCGCCGCGTCGGCCCCTGGGCCCTGAGGCCAAGGTGCCCGCGATGGGACCGCAGACGGATCTCTGGCAGCTCCTCGGTCAGGCGCAGACGCCGGACGGCACCGACCTGACGCTGATCCGTCGCGGCC
>JAUVBO010000488.1 GCA_030591195.1 Pseudomonadota bacterium | reverse complement strand
CGAGGTTGCGCTGGGCAGCGCGGGCCTGCTCCTGGGACTGCTTTGCCTTGCCCTCGGCCTGTTGGCGCCCGGCCTGGTGCGACTGGGCCTGCTCCTGGGCCCGGGTGCGCGCCGCCTCCGTCTCCTGGAGCGAGGTCGAGAGCTGGTTGGCCTGCTCGCGGGCCTGAGACACCGCCTCCTCGAGGGCCGAGACCTTGCCCTTGGCCGTGTCGAGCTCCCGCTGGGACTCGCTCTGGCTGCCCTTGAGCGCCTTGACCTGTTCATTGGTCTCGCGCTTGATGCGGTCGATCTCGTCCTTGGTGTGGGCCAGGCGGCTCGCGAGCTCCGATTTTCCCTTTTTGGAGGTGGTCGCCGCGATGACGAAGCCAAGGATTGCGCCGCCAACAGCGCCGATTACGATCGAAACAGGGTCCATGCGTACGCGCCTCCTGCCAGGCCGGTTTAGCTGGTGATGTGACCTTGACTGCTGACGATTCGGGATACCAGCCTACGCGGCTCGACTGGGAAAATCAATTGCGAGCACGTCCCGCCGCTGTGCTATCTCAACAGCGTGCTGCGAGTGCTTCACGAGGACGCCGAGCTGCTGGTGATCGACAAGCCAGCCTGGTCGGTGGTGCATCGCACCCGCGGCGCTGACATGGCGCTGGTGCTCGTCGACGAGCTGCGAAGTCAGCTCGGCTACCGTGTCTTTCCAGTGCACAGGCTAGACTGCCAGACATCTGGCGTCCTGGTGCTGGCTCGTAGCCGGGAGGCCGCCGCCCTGCTGTCGGCGGATATCCGCGAAGACCTCTGGCAGAAGCGGTACCTCGGCCTCTGCCGGGGGGTTGTGAAGGACACGGTGATCGTCGATCACCCGGTGCGCGACGGGAGTCACCGGCGCTCGGCCCGCACCGAGTTCGAGCCACGCGAGTCCTTCTGCGGCCGCTACACGCTCCTCGCCGCGGTGCCGCGCACCGGTCGGCGGCACCAGCTGCGTTACCACCTCAAGCACATCAGCCACCCGCTGGTGGGGGATGTGATCTACGGCCAGGGGCCGATCAACCGGTTCTTCCGCGAGCGTTTCGACCTGCACCGGATGTTCCTCCACGCCGAACGGCTGACGATCCTGCGCCCTGGACGGGCCGCGACGCTCGAGCTCCACGCGCCGCTGGGGCCCGAGCTGGAGGGCGTGCTCGCGGCCCTGCGGGTCCACGACGGCCCGGTGGCTTGAGAGCTACTCGCTGAGGCTGGGGGCGTATCGAGCGTTGCCCGGGGTGGCGGCGTAGACGCGGTAGTCGCCCACCACGAGGTTGCGCGGCACGGCGAGCTTGACGTCGAAGCGGCCCCGATCGTCGGCGACCGTTGCTCCGAGCAGCGCCTCGGCGAGCTGGCCGTTGCGGCTGAGGTAGATCTCGACCCGCAGCCCCGCTGCTGCGCCCCTCCGCCGGCAACGCGACCCCAGACCCGGACCGTGTCGCCGCGCTGGGCGGCCGCGTCGTTGCACCTGACGCTGATCCGGGTCGCGAGCTGGCGCGGCTGCCGGTCCACACCCGGAGGGGCTGCCGGGTCGCGCGGGGTGCCGCTGGTGGTCGGTCCAGCCGGGGCGTTCGCGTCGTCCACTGCGCGGCGTCCGCCGGTGCCGGTTCCCCCGGTGCCCCCGGCGGCGGTCCGACGAGCGACGCGCCGGAGCCGGCTCAGGTCTCGAGGGGCCGGCGCCTGTCGTAGGCGCTGGCTGTCGCGGATCCCGCTGCCCCCCTGGAGCTGGCTGTAGGAAGTCCTCGCGAACCGGCTTGGCCGCGGGAAGGGATCTGGCCCCGGATCGTGGACCGCCTTGTCCCGGGCGTTGGCCACCCGGAGCTCGCTCGACGCCCCACCGAGGTCGATCCGGATCCAGCCGAGGCGCGGCAAGAACACCTCGGTGAACGCGTGGGCCTCGTTCTGGACGTAGCGTGCTGGCACGCCGAGGGCCTGCACGGTGATGACGAAGGCCCAGCTGCGGTGGCGACAGACGCCGCGCTGGCTGAGGGCGATGTCGAGGTAGGTGTTGCCGCTGTCGCGCGCGAGGGCCGTCGCCTCGAAGTTGCGGAAGTAGGGCACCAGCCGGTCGAGCTGGCGTCGTAGCGTCGCGTCCGGGCGCACGCCGACGTGGCGCAGGACGCGGTCCGCTGCTCGCTGGACCGAAGGCGGCAGCACCGGACGCCTCCCGGGCGGCACGTCGGCCGCCGTGACCAGCGGAGGGATCTCGGCGGCGAAGTAGCGCCGGGGGGCGTCGGTGAGGAAGACCAGCCGCAGCTGACCATCGGCGTTGGCGCTGACAGAGATGTTGTCGGCCGAGTCGCGGTAGAACTGCACCACCGTCGGGGGCGACGCCGAGTAGGAAACGATCCGGGCCTCCGCAGCTACCGACGGGATCGGTGCGGTCACCCCTTTGCGCAGCCGCAGCACCAGCGAGCCCCAGAAGGCCGTCCGGTCGGGGGGCGTGGGTCGTCGCGCCAGCGGCACCGGCCGGGGGCGGGGGTCGCTGACCTTGAGCCGAAACCGCCGATCGACCCGGTCGAGGGCAGCCATGCGCTTGAACGGCACCACGCTCGGGTTGAACTCGGCGGTGTAGCTGAGGACGCCGTCGTGGGTGGTGGTGCGGTCGGGGCTCACCGTGGTGGCGCGGTCGATGTCGGCGCCCAGCACCCGCTCGGATCGTTGCGCCTTTGTCGGCCCGGCGGGGCGGGGGAGGGTGCGGTCGCCCAGCTTGATCTGATCGGGCAGCCGTCCCTCGCGCGCCCAGCGGGAGCGCTTCCGCTGGTCGTGGCTCGGGACGTACTCGTGGAGGATCGGTCGCGGAGCGTCGGCCAGCGACGTTCCGATGACCGTTGCCGAGCCGGTCGTCGCGGCGGCGAGGAGCAGCAGGGCGGCGTGCCGTCGCCCCGGTGTTGCTCGCGGTGCTCTCGCTGGCTGTCGCTGTCCCGCCATGCACGCCATCGTATCAGCGGTCGAGCCCGACGATGCGCCAAGTGTCGCGCTGTCGCTCGAGGATCAAGGTAACCGGCACGCTGCCCAGGCGGACCTGTCCGACCAGCTTTGCTTCGCCCCAGCTGACCCCGCGGGGCAGGTGTCCCAGGGCCCGCCGCGCCTCCATCGGTGTCATCAACCTCGGCGGGCCAACCCGTCGTGAGCCCGCCTCCCGTACCAGATCGCCGAGCATTCGCTCGAGCACTGCGCGCGAGTCGGCGACCTTGAGGCCCCGGCTGCGGAAGGGGACCTTGCACGCGGCCGCCATCCGGGACGGTGAGCCGGCGGAGAAGGCGTCGAGGAAGCGCCGGACCGCGGCCCTGGCGCGCGGATCGTCGCTGGAGACGTGTCCCCTGGCCGCCGCCCGAGCGGCGTGCCTTTGACCGTGGTGGTGGTGCTCGCGGGCGCGTATTGGACCTCCCCCGGCAGCGCGTCGGGCGCGAGGACCCTGGGCGCGGCCGCGGCGGGCGGTGGGCTGTGGTCGGTTGAGCTGGGCCACCCGGCGGGGGCGTCCGACCTCGGACGGGTCACCGTCGATCGGCCCCTCCGGGGGCTTAGTCAGGATATAGGGATCGACGCCGAAGGTCCCGCACTGGCGATGGTCACGGTGGAAGCGCCAGTGGAGGTAGGCGCGTCCATCAGCCGAGCGGATCGCTCGCGGCGGCTTCGGGTAAGGCGAAGCAGCGAAGACCGTGTCGAGGGCCGCGACGTCGTAGGGCAGCAGCCCGCTCGACTTGACGATCGTCGCCTTGGCCACCTCGCCCGTGGGCAGCACGACGACCTCGACCATGGTCCAGAGGCGCATGTTGTTCATCGGGTTGCCGTCGGGCTTGCCGTCCAGGTCGACGAGGAAGCCGTAGCCCCAGAGATTGTGGATCTTGCGGTGCATGCGCGCGATGAACACCGCGAACGGGTGGGCCCGCGTGGCGAGGGCGGTCTGGTTGCCGGGCCGGACCTCCGGGACGAAGTTCTCGAGGGCGGCGCGAATCCGCTGCCACTTGCGATGGTGTCGCCGTCCCTTGGGCTGGGAGATCGAGAGCCGGGCGCGCCTGCGCTCCTGCGCAGCCCGCTTGCTGGCGATCCGGTCGTAGGCGCGATGGTCGAGGTGGTGGTCGATCTCGCCGGGACGGGCGCGGCGCGGTCGCTGGGCCGGTCGGGCCTTCGGCAGCTCGCTGCTCGAGGCGTCGGCGGCGAGGTCCGGACGCTGCTCGAGGGCCCGGCGAGCCGGACGGGCTCGCTGTCGCATCCGCAGCAGGCGCTCGCGCAGCCGCTGCGCTGCCTGATTGCGCTTGTCTGGGGAAGG
>JAUVBO010000348.1 GCA_030591195.1 Pseudomonadota bacterium | reverse complement strand
GGCGATGCATCGCGGCGGGGAGTCGAACCTGGACCTCCTGGAAGGCTGGATGGCCGAGAGCCCGCGCGCGCTTGAGGTCATGAGCGCGCTGCTGCCGCAGGCTCCGGGAAGTGAGCCGCAGATCTTCTCGCCCGACAGCCCAAGCACGCCGTTTGGTGGTGCGTCCTGGGACAAGACAAGCGACTCCGGACCGAGTCGCGCGGTGTTGCTCAAGGGCGTGGACCCTCAGCACCGACCCAAGAGCCCCGACGATGATGGAACGCGGCAAGGCGGCCGCCGGTCGCTGTTTGACAGCGGGCGAAGACCCAAGTAGTCGCGGGGCGACCACCGCCGACCGCCAGGCACAGGACCGAGCGTAGGATCCATCCGCCCGCCGGCAGCCGCGATCTTCGTGTCAGACCGACGCCGGGCCCAAGCTACAATGGACAGCATGCGCCGCTTGCTGCTGCCACTGGCCCTGCTGTTGATCGCCTGCCAGGCCGACGATCAGCCGGTGGAGCTGAGTGTGATCAGCTACAACGTCAAGGGCGTCGACTGGGAGCCCGACGACCGGGAGCAGTGGCCCGAGGCGGTGTCCCTGGCTGACCTGGTGACGACCCTGCAGGCCCACCCCGCGGACGTGATCTGCCTTCAGGAGGTCCGCAAGAAGGACAAGGGATCGTCACTGGCCGAGGAGCTGGCCGAGGCCCTCGGCGGCTACCAGGTCCAGCTGGTCACCACCACCAGCATCTGGCTCCCCTACGTCCAGCAGAACGCGATCCTCGCCCGGCACGAGCTGCTGGACTACGCCGAGCTAGACCTCGGCGAGGACCCCGGGGGAAGGGAGCATCGGCAGTTCCAGTACGCGCGGCTCGAGCTGCCGGGGGGCGACGTGGTGCACCTGGGCAACGTCCACCTGTTCACCGACGACGCCCTGCACCTGTCGGCCCTCGAAGCGATCGCCGCCTTCGTCGGCGATCGGGTCAGGGAGGGTGACCACTTCGTCTGGGCCGGCGACTTCAACTTCCGCCCCCTTGCTCTCGACGAGTCGCCCTACGCCTACCTGACCAAGCGGTTCACGCCACCGCTGAGCGACCCGCTGGTGAGCCTCGAGCGATCCGCTGACGATCCAGCGCAGCACACGTCGTCGGCGGCGACGCCCGACAAGCGCATCGACTTCATCTTCACCAGCCGGACGATCGCGCCGCTCTCCTATCGGCCGATCCTCGACCCGATACCCAACCGGACCTACCCCGACCACCTGGCCGTCGAGGCACACTTGCGCCTGGGCGTCGGGGACTAAGCCAGATCGTCACCACGCTCTCGGCCTGGGCCGCGGTCGCCGCCCGAGCGAGGGTTAGCCACCGCAGAAGAGGTACCACCCCTTGCGGCTGCCCTGACGATAGACGCCGCGACCGGGGATGCCGCTACCGCCGACCAGGTTCTGCTCGTATCCCTTGGGGTGCCACTGGGACTTGAAGAGGGCCTCGTTCTTCCGCTTCAGCCCCCGCGGTCATCATCCCTGCTGTGCGCGCCATCGTCCCCCCTTTGCTTGGGTGAGCCCGGCTCGGATCCTACCCATCCGCCTCTCGCCGATTCTACCGTCATTCTGGAAGGGCAGCCACGCCGCTGGCGATCGTCGCCGCGGACAGTTCTGCTGCGGATTCGCCCGCGCGCGCTGCAGCGGCTGCGAGCTATTGGTCAGGGGCGGGGTTCAGCCGTGGCGCCTGTCGAGCTCTGCCCTGCCATCGGCGCAGGGTGCTCATCGTCCGCTCCAGCCACCGCAACCGCTCGGCGGGGCTCATCTGCAACCCCTGTCGTGCCTGTACGCGACGATGCCCATCAAAGCCCTGCGGAAAAGCTGCCGGTGTGCCCTGATCCCGTTCACTCATCGCCGCGCTCGTCAGCCAGAGCCTCGAGCGCCTCCACGTCGAGCAGGTCCTGTGTCCGCCCTGCCAGGCGCTTCATCGCGACCAGATCGGCGAGCCCGATCACCGTCGCGGTAACCGTGTCGAGGGGCACAGCGAGCGCTCGGGCATAGACCTCGTCGAAGTCAAAGGGCAAGGCGACGAACAGATCGACCTCGAGCCCCGGCCGAGCCGGATGCCACATCGAAAAGACTGTCATGCCCTTGGTAGCGATCCAGTCCCGGCGGGCGTCTTCTCGGGCGAACTCATCAGCCGAGACCGGTGCCCGGGGCCGGTAGCCAAGGCCCACGAGGGCCTCGACCGCCTTCAGCGCATTGTCCGGGGACAGCTCGACGACGAGGTCGAGATCGGCAGTAGTCCGCAAGTGCCCATGAAGCACGACGGCCACGCCGCCAACGACGATGTAGCGGACCCCGGCCTCGTTCAGCACGGCAAGCACTCGCTCGGTCGACCCGATCACAACGCTAGTCTAGCGCCACCGCTACCCCGAGTCGATCTGCGCGCGACCGGAGTCGGCCGGCGATGCTGGTCAGAAGCGAAAGACCGCGGTGACGGCGGCACCGCCGACGGTGGGGCTCACCGCAGCCGCTGCGGTGGGGGCCGAAGGCCGGTCGCGGCGGCGCGAGAGGAGGTAGAGCACCCCGCTGGTCGCTGCCGCGGCGCCGAAGACGCCAGCGAGGACGAAGCCCGTGATCGAGACGTTGCGGGCGCTGTTGGCGTCCTGGGCCCGGTTCGCCGCCACATGAAACACGCCGCCGGCAAACGCGGCGCTCGCGGTCAACGCCGCCCCCGAGATGGTCACGATGCGCAGGACCCGCCGGCGCCGATCCCCGCGCACCCGCTGCTTCGCCGCCCGTGCCCTTTGCTCGGCCTGTCGCCGCTGGCGCTGCTTCGCCGCAGCTCGCCGACGTTGCTCCTTCTCCGCCGTGACCCGCTTCAGCTTGGCCTTGCGCTGGCTGATCTTCTCGCGCAGCGCGGCGAGCTGCCGCTCCACCTCCCCGGCGTGAGGGGACGGGGTGTCCGGGTTCAGGCGCGCCCACTCGGCCTGGTAGAGCAGGTATTGCTTCAGCGCCCGCTGGTCGTATCCCAGCATTCGGTGACAGTGAGCGATCAGGAGCAGCGTCTCCGGGGCCTGCTCGAGCTTCAGCGACGCCTCGAGGCTCGCCAGGGCGGCCGAGTACTCCTTTTCGGCGTACTTGGCCTGCCCCTGGTTGAAAAGCTCTTGGGCCTCTGGTGCCTCGTCCGCGCTGGCCAGCGTGACAGTGCCGACATCAAACGCCAGCAGGATCATCGAGGTGACGGCGACCTGTTTGCTGATCATCGGGGCCATCCTAGCGCAGGAGCAACGGACACCACCCTAGCGGATCAAGCGCCGCCGCGTCCGGGAATCTATCGGCTCAGAGGCTATCAGGTGCCTTCGCCGCAGATCCAACGACGGGAAACCAACCAGCCAGATCAAGTATGATCGGCGGCGTGCCAGAGCAGCAAGTCACCATCCCCGCCCAAACCAGCGGCCAGCGATGACGGGCGTGCCGAACGACGGGGCCTCGACGTTCCCTGCTAGCAGGCATCTGCTGGCCGTCGCGGTGGTCATTGCCGTGGGCGTGGCGGTGTACCGGCCGTCTCTCGATGGACCCTTCATCTACGACGACCGCATCAACCTGGTCGACAACCCGGGCCTGCGCGCGCCGAGCAGCCTGCGGGACGTGCTCGGGTCGGGCCACCAGGAGACCAGGCCGCTGACCCTGATCTCGTTCGCGCTCTGTTTCTGGCTCGCCGACGGCGCCGGTGGTGATGCGGCCCCGGTGTTCCGGATCTTCAACCTGGCGCTGCACCTGGTGACCGCGCTGTTGCTCTACCTGCTCGCTCGCCGCTTGGCACTCGACCTGCCGCCGGAGCGGGGAGGCGGCGAAGCGGCTGGCGGCTGGCTCCCGGGCGCGGCCGCGCTGCTGTTCGTGGTCCACCCCATCGCTGCCGAGGGGGTCGCATACATCAACTCGCGCTCGGGCTTGCTGGCTGCGGTCTTCGGCCTGGCGTCGCTGCTGCTCTACCTGCGATTCGACGAGCAGCCGCGGCGGCCGCGCGGAACGCGGGCGGCGGCCTTCGCGGGATCGCTGCTCTGCTTGCTCCTGGCCCTGCTGTCGAAGGAATCCGCCGCCGTGACGCCGCTGCTGGCCCTGGCTTACATCCTGACGCTCCGCTGCGGCGGCCAGGTCCGGGGAGCGTTGCGCCGCTGCCTGCCCTTGGCCGTCCACCTGGTGCTGGCTGGCGCCACGCTGGCGGTCCTGCTGTCGCTGGCTCACTACCCCCACCATGGCACCTTCGGCGTCGGGCTCCTCCCCTGGGGCACCTACGTCTTGACCCAGGTCCGGGTGCTCGCCTTCGCGCTGGTGCTGCTGGCCTACCCCGTCGAGCAAAACCTCGACTACGACTTTCGCCCCGCCAGCGGTGTGGCACCGGAGATGGCGGCCGCGGCCACGCTGTTGCTCCTGCTCGTCGGGCTCGCCTGGCGGCTCAGGCGCCAGCGCCCCCTGTTGGCCCTCGCGGTTGCCTGGTTCTTCATCGCGCTCGCGCCGACGAACTCGGTGGTCCAGTTCAAGGACTTCCTCGCCGAGCGTCACCTGTACCTGCCGCTCTGCGGCGTCTGCCTCGGCGTCGCGGGGGCGCTGTGGTCCTGGCGGCGTCGGTTGGCTTGCAGCACGGCCGGCCGCCGCGGACCGGCGGCGATCGTGCCCGGCCTGGTCCTGGTCGCCCTGGTGGTTCCCTATGGATTGCTCGCAGCCGACCGTGCGGCGACCTTGGCCGATCCCGTGGAGCTGTGGCGCCACACGGCCAGACGCTCGCCGAACAAGGCGCGGCCGCAGCTCAACCTCGGCATCGTCCTGCTCGAGCGAGGCAAGCTCGCCGAGGGACGCCGGGCGCTCGATCGGGCGCGAGCGCTCGATCCGGACAGCCACCGCGCACACTACAACCTCGGAGTCTACTTCGAGCGCCGAGGCCAACTGCAGCAGGCGCTGGCCCGCTACCGGCGCGCCGTGCAGCTCCGTCCCCAGCGCCGCTACAGCCAGAGCCTGGCCAAGGTCGCCAACTGGGAAGGCGCGCAGCGTTTCAGCCACGGCGACCTCATCGGCGCGGAGCGGTTGTTCCGCGAGGCCTCGCGCACCGACCGCCACCAGGCCGGCCCGTGCT
>JAUVBO010000512.1 GCA_030591195.1 Pseudomonadota bacterium | reverse complement strand
GTCCGGTCCGCCTGCCGGACCGAGCGAGGCAGATGAGCCGCCACCGCGGCAGTCCGGTCCGCCTGCCGGACCGAGCGAGGCAGATGAGCCGCCACCGCGGCAGTCCGGTCCGCCTGCCGGACCGAGCGAGGCAGATGAGCCGCCACCGCGGCAGTCCGGTCCGCCTGCCGAACCCGAGCACCGCTCGATCCAGACCTGGCACGGAAGCGTATCTGCCAATCAAGGTGAAACGCACAGGTTAGACATCGAACAGCAGCAGCAAGCTGCGGAGGCCGACGCAGGTTCGGATCTCTTTTCGCACCTGGCCACTCCGACAAGGGGTGGCGCCGCGGCGGCCTGCTCGCCCCCGACGCGAGGCCAGGGTGAGGCGTTTCAAGGTCGCCTTGCCGGCCTGCGACGCGAGTGCGACGACATGGCCTGCTAGCACCCTTTGGTGCCGCATAGGTTCCTGTAAATGGACCACCGGAGCACGCGATATCCAGGAGGGCAGCTTGTCAGACTGCGCAAAATGTTGCAGGATAATAGTCAGATGGAGAACGACTCACTCCTCGACCACCCGGTAACACTCTCCGAGATCCTCGACCAGGATTCGTTGCAGCGGGTGTGCATGACCTTCGCCCAGGTGCACCATGCGGGCCTGGCCGTGCTCGATACCACGGGCCAGATCCTCGTCGACATCCCGGCCGAGCACATGCTCTGTCGCCGGATCGGTGAACATCCCAGAGGCACGGAGATCTGCGGGTCTTTCGACACGATAATCCAGAGCGTTGGGGAGCTCGGCGAAGCACCGGTGGCCGAACACTGCCATTGCGGGCTGCGCTACGAAATGCTCGCCATTCGGCACCAGGGAGCGATGCTTGGTCGGCTGGTCTACGGGCCCTATCGCCCCACGGGGATGGACGAGTTTGCCGCCGAGTTCGAGGAGATGCTGGGCGACGACGAACAGTCCGGCAAGGTGCTCAAGTCCGGCTTGACCGACCTTCGCCGGATGAGCGCCGTGGATCCCCAGGAGGCTCGATACGTCGTGCGGTCGATCGGCGAGGTGCTCTCGGTGATCGTCCAGACCGGCTACGCGCGGCACCTGACGTCACAGATCCACATCGCGGCGATCCAGGACGCCTACAACGAGCTGCAGGAGAAGAACCGCCGACTCGCCGACTCGCTGGACAAGCTGAAGGAGCTGGACAAGCTGAAGAGCAACTTCCTCGCCACCGTCAGCCACGAGCTGCGGACTCCGCTGACCTCGGTCATCGGCTACAGCGAGATGCTCCTCGAGGGACTCGCCGGCGACCTGAACCAGCAGCAGCGCGACTACGTCAAGACGATCATGGACAAGGGGGATCAGCTGCTGCAGATCATCAGCGAGATCCTCGACATCTCCAAGATCGAGAGCGGCGCGGTTCAGCTCAGCACCGAGCGGGTCAACGTCGGTGATCTGCTGCAGCAGGTCACCGATGCGATGAAGCCCCAGGCTCGTCGCAAGACCATCGCGCTGAACCACCAGGTGGCGGGCGACTTGCCACTGGTGCTCGCGGACCGGGGCAAGACCCGCCAGGTGTTACTCAACCTGTTCTCCAACGCGATCAAGTTCACTCCAGAGGGGGGGGCGGTGGCCGCCAGCGCCACCAAGGCCGAGCTGCCGCTCGCCGAGGGGGGGCTGATGACCGTCCCGGCGGTGGAGATCCGGGTCTGCGACACCGGGCCCGGCATCGCGGAGGAAAACCTGACCAAGATCTTTGAGCCCTTTTTTCAGGTGGACAGCTCGTCCACGCGGCAGTTCGGCGGGTCCGGTCTCGGCCTGTCGATCGTCAAGCACTTCGTCGAGGCCCACGGGGGGGAGGTCTGGGTCGAGCGGGCCGCCGGGTCGCCGGGATCGGTCTTCATCGTGCGGATGCCCGTGGCGCCTCCGAAGGACTCGACTGCCGGGGTGCGATCGCGCCTGGTGGGCTAGCGCGGTCGTCGACGGATCCAGGTCGAAGAATACGATGGACGCGGCGGACGTCGCCCTACGCCTGATCATCTACTTCTCGCTGTTGCTGATGTCGGGGTTCTTCTCCGGATCGGAGACGGCGATGTTCTCCGTGGGTCAGGTGCAGTTGATGCGCCTGCGGCAGGAGAAGCACCGGCGCGTGCCGCTGCTCGAGTCGTTGCTCGAACAGCCCCGACGGTTGATCGCGACGATCTTCATCGGCAACGAGTTCGTCAACATCGGCGCCTCGGCGCTGCTGGCCTCGGTCAGTCACCACTACCTCCGGGCTCAGGGGCCGCTGGTGGTGACCGTGGTCTCCACGGTGATCTCCGTGGTGCTGATCCTGATGCTCGGCGAGATCACGCCGAAGAACCTCGCCGCTCAGATGCCCGAGCGGTGGGCCTTGGCCGCCGCGCGCCCGATCTGGCTGCTGGCGACGGTGATGGCGCCGCTGCGCTGGACGATCGAGAGAATCGCCGACGCGGTGGTCCACCTCTTCGGCGACGCGGAGCAGACCGCCCACGGGCCGGCAGTGGGTGAGGACGAGTTCCTCACGATGGTCGACGCCGTGCGGGAGGAGGGGCAGATCGGCGAGAGCGAGTCACGGCTGATTCACAACGTCTTCGAGTTCGGCGATCGCCGGGTGAGCGACGTGATGACGTCGCGTGCCGACACCTTCACCGTCAGCGCCAAGCTGAGCCAGCGACAGATCCTCCAGCAAGTGCGCGCGCAGCGTTTCAGCCGGGTGCCGGTCTACCGCGGCTCGCGTCACCGGGTGGTGGGCGTGCTACACGCCAAGGATCTGATCCCCCTGGCCCACGGCGGGCCGCTGAGACACCGACGCCTGGCCGACGTTCTGCGCCCGGCCTACTTCGTGCCGAAGACCACCACCTGCGAGCATCTCTTTCGCGAGTTGCGGCGCCGGCGGCTCCACCTGGCGCTGGTGGTGGACGAGTACGGTGCGGTGATCGGGATGGTGACGATGGAGGATCTGCTCGAGGAGATCTTCGGCGAGATCAAGGACGAGAAGGAGCTCCCGGCGCCCACTAGCGAGACGCCGAGCGTGTAGATGACCACCACGATCGTGATACTGGCGCTCTGCCTGCTGTTCGAGGCCTTCTTCTCGGGGGCCGAGCTGGCGCTGATCTCGGCCGACAAGGTGCGCCTGCGGCACCTCGGCGAGCAGACCGGGGGACGGCGCGGTCGGTCGATCATCCGCTTCCTCGACGATCCGGGTCAGCTGATCACCACCGCGCTCACCGGTACCAACATCTGCGTCGTGCTCAGCACGGTCACCGCCACCGTGACCTTGCTGCGCTGGTACCCCCATCGGGCCGAGCTGCTCTCCCTGGCGATCATGACCCCCCTGGTGCTGGTCTTCGGCGAGATCGTGCCCAAGAGCGTCTTCCACCACTTCGCCGATCGGCTCGCCCCGCGGCTGATCTTGATCCTCTCCGCGCTCCGGGTCGTCTTCTGGCCGGTGGTCTTCCTCGGCAGTCGCGTCAGCGTGGCGCTGATGGGCATCCTGCGGATCGAGCGTCATCGCTCGCCGATGTCACGCGACGAGCTCCGCCTGCTGATCCGGCTGCCGAGCCGGCCCGGAGCCGACCAGATCAGCGCCGGTGAGAAGCAGATGATCTCCCGGGTGTTCGACTTCTCCGAGACGGCGGTGGAGGACGTGATGATCGCCCTCAGCGAGGTCACCGCCCTGCCGGACACGGCCTCGATCGAGGATGTCTCGCAAGAGATCGCCGACAAGGGACACTCGCGGCTACCCCTCTACCGGGACCGGGTGGACCAGATCGTCGGCATCGTCCATGCCTTCGACGTGCTGCGGGCCGCCGAGGGTGCGGAGCTGGCGACGGTGAGCCGGCCACCGGTGTTCGTGCCGGGTAACCAGCCGGCGATCGACACCCTGGTGATGATGCAGCGCGAGGGCCAGCACATGGCCGCGGTGGTGGACGAGTTCGGCGGGGCGGTGGGCGTGGTGACGATCGAAGACATCCTCGAGGAGATCGTCGGCGAGATTCGCGACGAGTACGACGAGGATGAGGGAGAGGGGTGGATCCGGCCGGAGAAGGGCGGTGCCTACCGGATCAAGGGACGGGCCGAGGTGGACCAGGTCAAGGCCCGCACCGGCCTCGCGTTGCCACAGTCGGAAGAGTACGAGACGATCGCCGGGCTGGTCCTCGACTGCCTGAAGCGGATTCCCAAGACTGGCGAGGCGG
>JAUVBO010000997.1 GCA_030591195.1 Pseudomonadota bacterium | reverse complement strand
TCGTCGCCAGCGTCGATCAACTGCAGCACCGTGTGCCCCAGTGTCAGGCGCGAGCGCGGCTGCACCGCACAGCGCTCGACCCGCACGTCATTGACCCAGGTACCGTTGCGGCTGCCCTCGTCCTCGATCCAGAGTGAGCCATCAGCGCGCCACTGCAGCCGACAGTGCTGCCGCGAGACGTAGGGATCATCGAGCACCAGATCGTTGTCACGGGCGGTGCCGATCCGGCGCCTCGGGCCGGTCAGGCGATAATGGTTGGCGCTACCAACCAGGCGCAGGGTGAGGACACCCGGGGCGTCCTTGCGCCGCTGTCTCCGTCCGTCACGTGTTCTGTTCTGCAAGTTGTTCCTCCGGTCCGCGCGGGTGGCTGGACGGTTATCGGCAAAACCCGCCCCCGGTTGCGTGTCCGGAGCATGTTTCGAAAACAACGCTGCAATCATTGAACTTTTTTGAGGGGCACCTCGTCTTCGGCTACATGGAGACTCGGTGCCGCGGCGCTCTCGAGCCTAGCGGGTCCGACCAACGCGCTTCAGCGCCACGATCCTCGCTCCGGCCCGGTCACCTTCTGCGCGGCAAGCTGCGGAGGCGCCGTGCTGGTGCTCCGACGGCCCCGGGCTCGATCTTCGACGGGAAGGTCCGCATGTTCTTCAGCGTCCCCGCGAGCCGCATGCCGTAGAAGCCGTCAGGTCGCTTGGCGTTGAGCAGCCCGCTCTCGACGAGCTCGAACTTCGCGTCGCGCCGCTTGAGCTCGGCCGCGATCTTGAACTTGAGGTAGCCGTTGATGGCGGAGAACCCGACCGGCTGGCGGAGGTTGATCTTGCCAGCGAGCGAGATCTGCACATCGGCCGAGTGCGACGAGAGCTCCTCGATCGTCGCCACGCCCTGCTCGACGGTCACCTTCCCGGCGAGCTTGCCGATCCGTACCTGCGGCATCTTGATCCCCATCGCCAGCATCGGGTTGCCGGGAATCTTCAGCTTCGCCTGGCCGTCGCCGATGCTGGCGCCCTCGCAGCTGACCTCGATCGACCCGCTGGCCCCGGCCCAGCGATTTTTCGGCACGATCAGGGCGACCGTGCCCGAGAGCCTGCCGCGCACGGGCAGGCCCACCGCGTCAGCGACCTGGGGAATGTAGTGCAGCTTGATCCCCCGCGCCTCGACGTCGACTGACCACCCGACGCCCTTCGACGCGGCGTAGGAACCCTCGAGCTCGCCGCCGAGGCCGACCAGCTCGAAGTCGATGCCGATGCCGCCGCCGATCAGCGCCAGCAGCGACAGGCTCACCTGCGCCTCGCTGATCAGCACCCGGCGCGGTCGCGCGGGCTTCTTCTCCTCGCTCGCGGCGGCCGGCCGACCGAAGCGGGCCGGGGGCCTCGGCGGCGGCAGCTCGATCCGGACGTCTGAGAGGGTCACCGCGATCAGCGGGCCCAAGCTGGCCTCGCCGATCGAGATCTTCATCTCGCCAGAGGCCGAGACGTGCTCCTCGATCAAGGTCCTCAGCCGCTCGTCGGGAAAGGTCGCGTAGAAGAAGACGAAGAAGGAGAAGATCGCGAACAGTGGGTAGCCCACCCACTTGATCAGCCTCCGCATGTTCGGGCTCAGCACCATCACTCGCTCCGTTTTCCGGGTCGTCAGCTACGCTTGCGGCGCTTCTTGCCACCAGTCCCGGGTGCGTCCTTCTTGTTGCGGTCGTAGGTCGAGACCACCAGCTCGACGTCGAGCTGCTCGTTGCGGTTCCAGCGCGTGTTGACCGACAGGCGCGTGACCTGGACGATGTACGCTTGCTCGTCCTCGATCCGCTTCAGCAGGCTCGCTAGCTGCCCGATGGTCACCTTGTTCAGCTTGATCTCCAGCCCCCGCCTGGTGTAGCGCGCGCCCGGCACCGGCGTCGTCTCGCCCGACTCGGTGATCGTCACGCCGACCGCCGAGGCCGCCTTCTCGACGAAGTTGTTCAGCTCGAGCGGCGTGCGAGCCATCCGCACCTCGAGCGCCGCGATCCGCTGGCGCTGGGCGACGAACTCGTCGCGGTGGCGATCGATCAGCTTCAGCGCCTTGCGCATCGACGCGTTCTTCTCCTCGAGCTCCTCGAGGCTCGAGCTGATCCAGTAGCCGAGGCCGAGCACCAGCATCGCGGCGAACGCCGCCGCGAGGCCGCCGAACATTCGTCGTTCGCGCGCCGAGAGCCGCTCGAGCGAGGCCTTGATGTCCTCTATCTTGGCGGTGATACCGTTGGCCATCGATCGCTCCTTAGAAGCACCCGGTGACGATGTTGATGGTGAACTGCCGCTTGCCGTCGGCCACCGTCGAGACCTTGCCCGAGCTGACCTCCTTGAAGCAGCGGTGGTCCTTGAGCACCTTGACCATCTTGCCCACGGCGCTGTGGGAGTCGGCGGTGCCCTTGAGGTAGACCTTGCCCGGCTTGATCTCGAGGCGGGTGATGTCGAGCTGTGCCTCCTTCTTCGGCGGCAGCTGCCTCGAGAGCAGGTCGAGCAGGTCCACCGCGGTCTTGGCGGGGATCGAGAAGCTCGCCCCGGCCTTAGCGCGCTTGAGCTTGGTCGAGATCTGT
>JAUVBO010000639.1 GCA_030591195.1 Pseudomonadota bacterium | reverse complement strand
CGGCTCTCCGGGTTGTGGAAGGTCAGCTTGAGCTCGGTGAAGGCCAGGGGGCCCTGGACCACCGCCTTGCCCGATAGCTCCACCAACCGCAGGCCGGTGCCGTCGGCCGCGGTGAGCGACATCGGCCGCGGCGTCGCCTGGCGGCTCTTCTCGGCGGGGTAGCGCAGGGCCGCGGCGAGGACCTTCTTCGACTCGAAGCCAGCGAAGCTCGCCTCGGGCTGGACGCGGATCGCGCCGTGGCTCTTCGGGCTACTCGGCCCCGGCCCTGTCTGCTTCTTGCACGCGCCGACGGCAACGGCGGCCGAGAGCACGACCACCGTCAGCCTGGCACTGGTGCGCCGCACAAGCCTCCCACGATGCATTGAACGCCCTCCCTTTTGTTGTCGCGATGGCGGACTATACTACGCCGGTGATCGACGCCGCGCCCCCGATCCTCGTCAGCAGCAGCGCCGCCACGCGGGTGGCCGCAGCGCGCACCTGGCTCGTCGAGGCACGCCGGCAGCGCCGGATCTCGCCCCTGTCGCTGCTGGTCAACGAGCTCGGAGCCGCCGGCGACGTGTTGCGGCCGCTGCTGCTCGAGCAGCCGACGCGCCGCCAGCAGCCCGTGGTCGGGGGACTCGGCGCCGGCGGGGCGCTGTTCAACGTCGCGCGGCTGACCCTCGACCTCCTCGCCGCCGAGCTCGGCCGGACCCGGATCGCACGCCGCGAGCTCACCGTCGCCGCGCCGCTCTGCCTTCAAGCCACCGTCGGGCGGGTGCTGCACGAGCAGCGCAAGAGGCTCGAGCACTTCGATCGTGTGCTCGACGGCCGCGGCTTCGGCCGGGCCCTCGCGCGAACCCTCGGCGAGCTACGACAACACCGTGTTGCGGCCGGAGCGCTGGCGATGCTCGGCGCGCCCGCGGGCTACGACCTCGCCCTGCTGCTCGCCGCCTTCGAGCAGGCTCTGGCCCAGGAACGACTGATCGATCGAGCCGGGCTGTTCGAGGAGGCGGTGGCGGCGGTGAAGGCGGGCGAGGCGCCGGGCACGCTCTGTCAGGCGTCCTGCTTCCTGCTCGACGTCGCCGTCAGCACCCCGCTCGAGGCGGCCCTGCTCGCCGCCCTCGCGCGCGCCGGGGCCACGCTCCGAGCAGCCATCCCGGAGGGCGATCGTCGCAGCCTCGCGGCCCTGCGCTCGGTCCTCGACGGCGCCGAGCCGCTGCCCGAGCCGGAGGCGCCGCCGAGCGCCAGCGCCCTGCGGCGCCTGCAGGAGCGCCTCTTCGCGCCCGCCGCGCAGCCGAGCGACGGCGGATCCCCAGACACCGGGGGGGTCGAGCTCTTCTCGGCGCCCTCGGCCGACCTCGAGTGCGTCGAGATCGCGCGCCGGATTCACCAACTCGCCGACCAGCAGGTGCCGGCGGACCGGATCGCCGTGCTGCTCCGGCAGCCGGTGCCCTACGCCGAGCTGCTCGAGCAGGCCCTCGACCGCGCGGGCGTGCCCTGCCACCTCGCCGGGGCCGCCTCGCGACCGGACCCGGCAGGGCGGGCCTTCCTGCTGCTGCTGCGATGCGGGCTCGAGGAGCTCTCGGCGGCCCGCTTTGCCGAGTTTCTCTCGCTTGGCCAGATCCCCGCGGCCTGTGACGCACCACGACCTGGAGCCGCAGGCGACCCTGGAGCGTCCTGCGGCACGAGGGCCGCAGTGAACAGCCCCGCGGCCGGTGACGCCAGCGAGGACGGTGACGGCGAGGCACGAGCCAACGGAGCCGACGAGAATCAGGCGACAGCGACCAGCTGGGTCTCGCCGGCCCGGTGGGAGCGACTGCTCGGCGACGCCGCGGTGGTCGGCGGCCTCGACCGCTGGCGTGGCCGGCTCGCCGGGCTGCGCGCCGAGCTCGCCGCCCGCGCCGCGCACCTCGACGATCCCGAGGGTGGCGCAGCCCGGGCGCTGGCCCGCGACATCGAGCAACTCGAGCGCCTCGCCGACTTTGCGCTGCCTCTGCTCGAGCAGCTGGCCGCGCTCCCCGGGGCGGCTCGGTGGGGCGAGTGGATCGAGCAGCTCGCGGACCTCGCCGGCAAAGCGCTGCGCCGGCCGGACCGGGTCCGCGAGGTGCTGGCCGAGCTCTGGCCTCTCGGGGACTCGGGGCCGGTGAGCCTGCAGCGGGTGATCTACGTGCTCCACGACCGGCTCGCCGAGCTCCCGCGGCGCGCCACCGGTCATCGCTACGGCCGGGTCTTCGTCGGGCCGATCGCCGAGGCCCGCGGACGCGCCTTCGACGTGGTCTTCGTCCCGGGGCTCGCCGAGCGGATCTTCCCCGGCAAGGTGCTCCAGGACCCGGTGCTGCTCGACCGGCTCCGCCACCGGCTCGCTGCCACCGGTGAGGGCGGCGATCCGCAGCTGCCGCTGGCCACCGGCGATCACCGCCGGCGCCTCGAGCGCCTCGCCCTGCGGCTGGCAGTGGGCGCATCCCGTCACCGGCTGGTGCTCTCCTACCCGCGCCTCGACCTCGCCACCGGCCAGCCCCGGGTGCCCTCGTTCTACTTCCTCGAGGCAGCCCGGGCGCTGGAGGGCGCCCTGCCCCACTTCGAGCAGCTCGTCGAGCGCGCCGCCGCCAACGCCAGCGTCCGGCTGCACCACCCCAGCCCGTCCGACCCGGCCACCGCCATCGACGCCCAGGAGTACGACCTCGCGACCCTCGCCGAGGCTCGCCAGCGCCGGGGCGAGCCCCAGCTCGGCGGCTACCTCGCACACCTTCACCACCACCCGCACCTGATCGGCGCCCTGCGCGCCCACTGGCAACGCGGCGGCCCGACGCTGACTGCCCAGGACGGGCTGCTGGCGGCCTCGGCGGCCGCCCTCGAGCTCGCCACCGCCGAGAGCCTCCAGCAGCGTCCCCACGCGGTGACCAGCCTCGAGCGCTTCGCCCGCTGTCCCTACCGGTTCTACCTCCAGAGCGTGCTGCGCCTGGGTCCAGCGGCCGATCTCGGGCCACCGCCCGAAGGACAGCTAGACCCCCGCACCCGCGGCCAGCTGTTCCATCGGGCCCAGTTCGAGCTCTTCCGCGAGCTCGGCGAGGCCGGCGAGCTGCCGGTGACGGCGGACCGCCTGCCGGCGGCCCTCGCGGCGCTGCACCGGGCTGTCGACCGTGTTGCCCGGCGCCTCCGCGAAGCCATCGCGCCGGCGGTGCGGTCGCTCTGGTCCGAAGAGGTCGCCGCGCTCGAGCTCGAGCTGAGGGCCTGGCTCCAGCGGGAAGCCGCGCAGCAGGGGCACTGTCCGCTGCACTGGGAGTACGCCTTCGGCCTGCCGCTGAGCGATGACAGCGACGCCCGCAGCACCGACCAGCCGGCGCGGGTCGATCGCTTCCTGCTTCGCGGGGCGATCGATCTGGTCGAGCGACGCACAGCCGATGGGCGGCTGCGAATCACCGACTACAAGACCGGCGCGCCCCCCCGCGGCGCGACGGCGGGCCTCGGCGGCGGCGCGCGGCTGCAGCGGGTGCTCTACGCCCTCGCCTACGAGGCACTCAACCCGGGCGTCGAGGCGGCCGAGGGGCGACTCTACTACTGCACCGCTCGCGGCGGGTACCGCGAGCTCTCGGTGCCCCTCGAGCCACGGCTGCGCCAGAGCGCCCTCGGGTTGCTCGAGTTCGTCGACGAGGCGATCCGTGCCGGACGCCTGCCCGCCGCGCCCGAGCCCGACTGCGG
>JAUVBO010000929.1 GCA_030591195.1 Pseudomonadota bacterium | reverse complement strand
GCTTCGCCCGGCGGCTGTTGTCGACGCACAGGTTCCGGGCGATGGTGTAGAGCCAGGTGTTGAACTTGGCCTGTCGCTGGTAGCTGCGGGCGCTCGTGATCAGCCGCAGGAACACGTCCTGCAGCAGATCCTCGGCCAGCGTCTTGTCTCCGACCTGCCGCAAGAGGAAGTTGTAGACCGGCCGCTGGTGCCGCTGCAGCAGCACCTCGAAAGCGCGAGGATCTCCCCGCTGATAGGCCTCCATCAGCGCCGCATCCCCATGTTCTTCCCTTGAGGCCATCGCTACCCGCCGGCCTCGAGCTCGAGCAGGTGGCGTCGCAGCAGGGCCGGCGCATGGTTGACGCTGCGAGCGTAGTAGGCCGCGCGCAAGCGTCGCTGAACCTCGGCCGGCAGATCGCCGGAGCGACCGATCGACGCGCGCCGCCGGGCGACGACCCGCTCGAGGGTCAAGGCCACCGACACCGACAGGTTGTAGCTCTCGGTGAAGCCGAACATCGGCAGGCTGAAGCGGCCATCACAGGCATCGATCGCCTCGGCGCTGAGGCCCTCGTGCTCGTTGCCGAAGACCAGCGCCGTCGGCCGATCGACACCGATCCCCTCGGCGCCCTCGACCCCCGGGCCGGCGCCGCGCTCGAGCAGCGGCGGGGGCACCGCCGCCCAGCAGGCGAACCCGGCTCGCTGCAGGTAGCCCACCGCCGCGGTGATGTCGGCGTGGAGGTAGACGTTGAGCCACTTGTCGGCGTTCTGGGTGACCGATCGGGAGTAGTCGAAACCACCGGACTGCTCGAAGGGGACCGCGTGCAGGTGCAGCAGGCCGAGCCCCTCGCTGCTGCGCAGCACCGCCGCGCCGTTGTGGGGGTCGTAGAGCCGCTCGAGCAAGACGGTGACGCTGGCGAGCCGGTGGCGCACCACCCGGTCGATACGGCGCCGACGGCGGTCCGACAGCTGCGGCGTGAAACAGCGCAGCACCGCCTCGGGCCCGAGCCGCGGGTGGGGCGACGGCAGCGGCCGGTCGGTTGGACGGTAGAGCGGCATCAGGTCTGCGACATCAGGTCCGAAGCAGGTGGTCGACCGCGGCGTCGAGAGCGGCCTGCTCGCCCGAGCGGGGCGACGATGCGTCCGCCGGTGCCGGACGATGACCGTTGCTGCAGGCGTTGCAGTCGGCGCAGGTCCCGCCCGGGGAGAGGCCCTCGGCGACCAGGGCGTCCTGCCAGTGACTGACCTCTCGCTCGGAGAGAGCCGCTCCGCTGCGGCCACCGGCGACCGCGGCCCCAGACAACGCACCCAACGTCGCCCGCGCCGCGTGGTCGAGCTGCTCGAGGCTGGCCACCGCCTGCGCGAGGTCCTCGCCCCAGACCACCGCGCCGAAGCGCCCGAAGAGCACGGCCCGGACCTCGGGCGCGATCAGCGGACCCAGGGCGGCCGACAGGCTCGCACCAGGAGGCAGCCGCTCGAGCTCGGCGCACGGTAACGCCAGCAGGCAACGCGCCACGGTGATCCCGCCGAGGCCGAGGGCTGCCAGGGCCACCGGCCGGGCGACGATCACCGCGCCCGGCGCGCTGGCGGCGTGAACCGCGGCGTGGAGGCCAAACGGTGCGCCTGCCGACGACGCGTCCCGCAACGAGGCGGCCCGCACTTGCTCACGGACGCGATCGGGGGTGGCCGCCTCGGCAAGCAGGGCGACGCGGCCATCGTCGAGCCGCAGGCTGAGGCTGCCGCCCTGCCCCGCCGGCCCGAGCAGCCCGGTGGCACGCAGCTCGGCCGCCCCGGCGACCAGCTGGTCGGCGGCCCCGGTCAGCGTCAAGGTCGGGGGGGAGGATCTGGAAGCGAGACCAGTCATCGGCTGATCCCGGACAGTAGCGGCCCCGGGCGCCGCTGGCAACGGTCAACCCCGTCGGTCGCGACGCCGCACCCTACGGTGGAGACGTCATCCGCCCCACGAGCTGCTCGAGATAGCCCGGCAGGCGCGGGTCCAGCGCCAGGGGCTCTTGTTCCAGCCAGACCCCTCCGGCGGCAAGGCGCTTGACGAGAGCCGGCGCACCGGCGAGATCCAGGTCGGGCGGCCAGTCCTTCTTCAATCCCCGCAGTAGGATCTGCTCCTCCCAGAAGTCAGGCACCGCCCACAGCAGGTCGGGGTCAATCAGCTGGAGGTGAGCGACGATCCGGACCCCGTTCGGATCGAGATCGCCGAAGTGAACCACCGGAACCCCCGGCAGCCCGTCGAGCAGCAGGCGGAGCGTCGCCGTATTCCAACCGGGGACGTGGGCCACCATCCAGCCCTCGGGGACCGGAACGTCGATGTAGCAGCCGACGTTCTCCACCAACAGCAGTGCCAGTGGAAGTGTGCCGGTGAGGACCGTCCCATCGCGAAGCGCGCGTTCCGTCAGCGCGAGCTCGCCGAGGCAGCCGGCGAGCTTCTCACCGCTCCAGCTCTCGCCTGCCCGCTCGACGACCAGCCCGGGGTTGGGCCGGAGCCGGATCAGGCTGTCCCGCGTCACCTCGAGCGGGCCGAGAGCTGCGCGGAGGCGCTCGCCGAGGGTCGCCTTCGAGTGGGCCCCAAGGGCGGCGGTGGCCGTTCGCTGGTTGAGCCTGTCCGGCAACGTCGCGGGAAGCCCCGCCTTTCGTCGCACCTCTTGGAGCCGCTTCCAACCGTGGAGGTCTACCGGCAGGTCGTGTCTCCGGAGCTCCGCGAGCAGCTCCCGCCAGCCAGCAAAGCTCCGGTCGAGCAGCGCCTCGACGCTTGCCCGATGGGACGCGTCGAGAGCCAGCTCCTC
>JAUVBO010000450.1 GCA_030591195.1 Pseudomonadota bacterium | reverse complement strand
GAGGGTCTCTCACCCCGAGGGCTCGTGGCACCTTGTACGACCATCCCGCGCCGTCGCGATGGGGGCACAGCCCCTCGGGCGGTTCATCACAACGAGCGGAAGTCGGTCTCGGTGTCGGGGCGGTTGTCGAGGATCTGCTCGATCCGTTCGGTGACCGCCTCGTCGAGGCGCTCGACCACCTCGAGGGCCTTGAGGTTCTCGGTAAGCTGCTCGGGGCGCGAGGCGCCGGTGATCACCGTGCTGACCCGTCGGTTGCTCAGGCACCAGGCGAGGGCGAGCTGGGCCATCGTGCAGTCGAGCTCGGCGGCGATCGGCGCGAGGCGCTTGATCTTCGCGATCCGCGCCTCGGCCTCGGGGCCCTCGAAGCGGTCGCGCAGCCACCCCATCCCGGCGACGGTGGGGCGAGCACCCTCGGGGACGCCGTCGTTGTACTTGCCGGTGAGCAGCCCGCCACCGAGGGGGCTGAAGGTGGTCAGCCCCAGGCCGATCTCGGACCGGTAGAGCGGCGCGTACTCGCGCTCGACCCGTGCGCGGTGGAACATGTGGTACTCGGGCTGCTCCATCGTCGGCGGGATCAACCGCTCGCGGCGGGCGATGCCCTGGGCCTCGCTGATCTGCTGGGCCGACCACTCGCTGGTGCCCCAGTAGAGGGCGTTGCCGCGGTCGATGCAGTGGCTCATCGCCCGCACCGTCTCCTCGATCGGCGTCTGCGGGTCCGGCCGGTGGCAGAACAGCAGGTCGACGTAGTCCAGCTGCAGCCGCTCGAGAGCGTCTGCGAGCCCCTCGACGATGTGCTTGCGCGACAGGCCCCGCTGGTTCGGCCCCTGGCCGCCCCAGAAGATCTTGGTCGAGACGACGATCTCCGAGCGCGGCACGGCGAGCTGCTTGAGCACCCGGCCCACCACCCGCTCGGCCTCGCCGGCGGCGTAGACCTCGGCGTTGTCGAGGAAGTTGACCCCGGCGTCGAGCGCCGCCTTGATGCAGTCGCGGGCGACGTCGTCGCCGACCTGCTTGCCGTAGGTCACCCAGGCGCCCAGTGACAGGGCCGAGACCTTGAGCCCCGAGTTGCCGAGATAGCGATATTCCATCGTTCAAGCCTCCGTGCCGATGGTGAGGATGATAGACCAGAGGTACGGTCGCCGGGCAGCCCCGTTATGCTGACTGCCGTCAACACCAACCTGGCACGCAGCTTGCTGTCGCGCTGGCGTGGATGCGTGCCCTCTCGACCAACTTCATCCTCGCGACCGCCATCCTGACTGGTCTGGGCTCGCTGGCGGGCGCAGAGCCGCAGCCGCGGCGCTCGAGCCCGCTGAGCCGCATCGCCAGGACCGTCGGGGAGACGAGGATCGCGGTGTCGGGAGGCGCCATCGTCGGCGTGCCCGGCCTCGACTTCAAGATCGAGTGCGGCGTGGTCAAGGCGGCCCGGGGCGACCCGCGGCGCGGCGGCGTCTTCGTCGCCCTCGGGGGTCACGTCGGTGTGGTCGGCGCCAGTCGCTACCTCAGCCCGAATCCGCAGCTGCGCGGCACCGAGCGGGCGGTGTGCGCCGGGGCGACCATCGCCCGGAGCAACCCGGTGCATGGCGATCGGGTCGGAGTCGGTTTCCACGTGGCCTCGATCGCCGCCAGCCGCAAGGGCGGCCTCGGCGCCGAGGTGGCCGCGATCCCGCTGCCCTTGCTCTACCCGCTGGTGCGGGGGTCGCTGGCGCTGTACGTCGCCAACCCCGGCCTGTCGCGGGCGTCCAACGCGGTGGTCGACCGGATCGACCAGCTCAGCAAGTGGGTCGACCGCCGGACCTCGGGGGTGCAGCGGTGGATCGGCAGACACCTCCCCCGCCGATGGCATCGGAAATAGGCCAGATCGTCGCGGCGTCTGGCGCCATCTGCAACCGCTGGTGGGCAACCGGTGGATCAGATCAGACGGTGGCCACCGGCGGTGGGGCGATCACGTAGTCGCGGTACTCGGCCGGGTTGCCCTGCTTGCCCTCCATCGCCGCGATCGCGATGTTGTACATCTCCCGGGCGGTGACGTAGTGCAGGATCCACTGGTGACCGTCGTTGTAGCGGCCGGTCAGCTCGCGGTGCAGCGCGCGGCCGCCGTCGCCGAGCAGGCTGCTGGCGATCGGCTCGGGCGCGCCGTGGGTGTGGACCTTGACGAAGACCCACTCGGGGCGCCCCTCGACGTGGATGTTCTGGCCGACCCAGCGGCGGATCCGCGCCGCTGACGGCGGATCGACGTCGGTCAGGTGGGAGCCCTCGATCCGGATCGGCATCCTGCGGGGGCGCATCGCCAGCGCCAGGGGTCCCTGGATCATCAGCAGCCGGTCCCAGTAGACCTCGCCGACCCGCGCCGGCACGCCCCACTCGTAGGCCCGGCGGCGGGCCAGCTCGCCGTCGCCGGTGGGCCAGTAGATCCGGTTGACGATGTTCGGCTGGCACTCGTCGGGCGCGGCGGGGAAGGTGTAGTCGACGTAGCAGCCGGTCTCGTGGAGCAGGGGTAGCTCGTTGTCGACGCCGCACCAGCGGCCGTCGGCCCGGGCGTTGGCCAGGCACCAGTTGCCGTGGATGACGGCGTAGCGGTAGCTGCCGTCGGCGGCGCGGGAGATGTGGCCGTGGCCGGCGAGCTTATCGAGGTAGTCGGCGATGCTGGCTCGCAGGTTGTCCTCGGTGTCGTTGTCGTGGTGCAGGTGCAGCTCGACCTCGCCGTAGCCGGCCCGGGCCAGTCGGGCCAGCCGGTCGAGGAACGGCGGGCGGTACTCCTCGCCCGGGAAGAAGAAGCTGTAGCGCGGCGGCCTGCCGTCGGCGTCGCGGAAGCCGTCGGCGAGCGCCGGGTATCGTTGCTCCCAGGCGCGCACGCGGGCGTCGCCGACGTCGTCGGGAACGTCGGTGCCGAACAGCGGCTCGAAGTGGTCGCAGACCGCGAAGAGCAGGTGGCGTGGGCCCGGCACCGCGGGGGCGCGGACGTTGTGCCAGAGGGACCGGGCGTAGCCGCCGATCCAGGTGTCGAGCCGCTTGCGGCGGATGTTGTCGACCAGCGCTCCGAGGGGGCTCATCGTCGGACCGTGCTCTCCTCGCCCGGCCGCGCGCCGGGCCCGTAGCTGGAGGTTATGTCGATTCGCGGCGTTCGTCGCCCCCCAATAACGTCGCTGGGGCACTTCAGTTTCACCAGCGCGCGCGCAGTTTCCGCATTGCCTGCTCTGCCCGAGGTAGTATCTTTTTGGCTTCGGCATAGCAGAGGTGCCCGTGAACAAGACCGTAGCGCTGCTCAAGCGAGGGATGGACATCACCGGGTCGGTGGTCGGCCTGGCCCTCGGCGCGCCGCTGATGGGAGCCATCGCCGCGGCGATCAAGCTCGACGACGGCGGGCCGATCTTCTACCGCCAGGTTCGTGCGGGGTCCAACGACGACGCCAGCGCTGACCCCGCCGAGGTCTGGACCTTCCGGATGTACAAGTTCCGCACGATGCGGACCGACGCCGAGAAGCTGGGCGCCCAGTTCGCCCAAGAGCGTGACCCGCGCGTGACCCGCATCGGCGGGTTCTTGCGCCGGACGCGCCTCGATGAAATTCCGAACCTGATCAACGTGCTCAAGGGCGAGATGAGCATCATCGGGCCGCGGCCCGAGCGCCCCGAGCACCTGACCAACCTCTCGGCGGCGATCCCGTTCTTCGAGGAGCGGATGCGCAACGTCCGGCCGGGGATCACCGGGCTGGCCCAGGTCAACCTCGACTACCTCGGTCACCTCGGCGACGATCACCAGATGGCCCACATCCGCGACTTCCTGGTTAACCCCTTCGACCTCGACTACAGCGACGACGGCGAGCCGGTGACCGCCGACGACATGCGGACCAAGATCCTCTTCGACTTCGCCTACGCGGCCACGCTGGAGAAGGTCTCCTCGTGGCTGCGCACCGACCTCGAGATCGTGATCAAGACCCCGATGGTGATGTTTCGCGGCAAGGGCCGGTAGCATCTTCCCCGAAGGACTCACGCCAGGGAAATGAGCGACAGGGACGAGACCCGCCACGAGCCGGCAGAGGACCCTCCGGGTGATCCCGAGGAGAGCCTCGGCCGGCGCGCCGCCAAGGGCGCGGCCTGGTCGATCATCTCGAGCGTCGGCGGACGCGCCATCGGCCTGGTCAGCACCCTGGTGCTCACCCGCTACCTCGACCCCGAGGTCTATGGCGCGGTGAGCGTGGCGGCGGTGATCGTGCTGCTCAGCGAGCTGACCGAGTTCGGCCTGCTGCAGTACGTCGTCGCCAAGCCGAAGGAGGGTCCGGAGGCGGCCTTCCACGCCTCGTCGTTCCACATCATGCTCGGCGCGCTGTCGCTGACGGCGATCTACCTCTTGCGTGAGCCGCTGAGCCTGGCCTTCAACGCGCCCGGCGCGGCGGTCTTCGTCCTCGGGCTGTGCATCGCCGACATGCTGAACAAGACCAGCATGGCGCCCGAGCAGATCCTCGCGAAG
>JAUVBO010000923.1 GCA_030591195.1 Pseudomonadota bacterium | reverse complement strand
GATCGACGCCCAGCTCGGTGCCGGCGATCTGCGCCGCCAGCGAGTGCAGCCCCTGACCGTAGTCCACGCCGCCGGTGTAGACCTCGAGCACGCCGTCCTCGGCGAACCGGACCCGGGCCCGGGAGAGATCGGGAAACCCGTCGCCATAGCCGATCCCGAAGCAGATCGGGCTGACGCCATAGCCCCGGCGCAGGTGGGGCGCCCCGGTCTGGTAGGAGCGCCCCTCCCAGCCGATCCCCTCGAGCGCCGCGTCGAGGCACTCGGTGCTGCCGACCACCGGGATCCGCTGGCCGGTGGTGACGCCCTCGCCATCGCCGATCAGGTTCTGCCGCTTGACCGACAGCGGGTCGCGACCGATCTTGCGCGCCAGCGCCTCCAGCGCGCCGTCGTAGCCGATGGCCATCTGCGCGGCGCCGAAGCCACGCATCGCGCCGGTCGGGTTGTTGTTGGTGAAGACCGCGACGCCGTCGGCGCTGATGTTCGGCACCCGATAGGGACCGGTGCAATGGCTGGTTGCCTTGCGCAGCACCGCCGGGCCGGTGGAGGCGTAGGCTCCCTCGTCGGAGTAGATCTTGACCTTGGCCGCGGTGAGCGTGCCGTCCTGCTTGGCGCCCAGCTGATACTCGACGAGGATCGGGTGCCGCTTGTGGCGAGCGATCATCGACTCGGAGCGGGTGTACTCGATCCGCACCGGTCGCCCGAGCTCCAGCGCGGCGAGGCCGAGGTAGATCTGAATCGAGATGTCCTCGCGTCCGCCGAAGGCACCGCCGGTGGCCGGCTGGATGATCCGCACCTCCTCCAGCGGCTTGCCGAGCGCGAGCGCCACCAGCCGCCGCTCCTCGTGGACCCACTGCCCCGAGGCGTGGATCGTCACCACCTCACCGTCGAGGAACGCCATCCCCGCCTCGCGATCGAGGAAGGCGTGGTCGACGCACTGGGTCTCGAAGGTGAAGTCGACCGTGACCTCCGCCGCGGCGAGGGCCGCGTCCGCGTCGCCAACGCGGATCAGCTGGTTACAGAGGACGTTACCCTCCTCGTGGATCGGGAATGAGCCCTCGGCGAGGGACTCGAGCATGTTCGAGATCACCGGCAGTGGCTCGTAGTCGATCCGAACCGCCGACCGCGCCGCCGCGAGCGCTCCCGGGGAGCTGGCGACGATCACCCCGAGAGCGTCACCGATGAAACGGGCGCGGCGGGTGACGAAGACCTCCTGGTCGCGACGGATCAACCCGTGGCGGTTGGTGCCACCGATGTCCTCGCTGGTGAAGATCCGCACCACTCCGTCCACCGCCCTGGCGCGCTCGAGATCGAGCTCCTTGATCTCGCAGTGGGGGTGGGGGCTGCGGATCACGGCAGCCCTCAGCGCCTCAGGGCCGGCGAGGTCCCCGCCGAACTGCGTCTCGCCCGTCACCTTGCCGAGCGCGTCGGGGCGCCGGACGCTGGCTCCGATGGCCGACCGGGACCTCACGACTCCACCCCCACGCGCTGGCGCTGGGGTGCCCGGTCGTCGGACCCAACCTTGAGCACCGCATCGACGATCTTGGTGTATCCGGTGCAACGGCAGAGGTTGCCCTCGAGCGCCTCGCGCACCTCCTCGGGCGTCGGGTTCGGGTTTGCCTCGAGCAGCGCCGCGGCGGCGACCACCAGCCCCGGGGTGCAGTAGCCGCACTGCACGGCGCCGGCAGCGATGAAGCTGTCCTGCACGGGGTGCAGGCGCTCGTCGCCGGCGAGGCCCTCGATGGTCGTGATCGAGCGGCCCTCGAGCTGCGGCGCGAGCAGCAGGCAGGCGTTGACCGGCTCGCCGTCGACGAGGATCGTGCAGCTACCGCACTCGCCCTCGAGGCAAGCCCCCTTGGTGCCAGTGAGCCGGAGCCGCTCGCGCAGGGTCTCGAGGATCGCCTCCTCCGGGTCGACCATCACCTCTACCGCCTCGCCGTTGATCGTGCACCGCAGCCGCCAGCTCCCCTCGCCCCGCCGCAGGTCCTCGTCATTCGCCGTGGCGCCATGGGGTGCCCCACGCGCGGGGTGTAGCGGTTCGACCTTGCCCATCTTCAACCTCCGTTCTACTGCTTCTGCCGGGCCAGGCGGCCGAGCAACCGCTGGACCAACGCGCGAGCCATCGCTTGCCGGTAGACGCGACCACCGCGGTGATCGGTGATCGGCGACACCTCGCCAGCCACCAGCTCGCCGGCGCGGCCGATCGTGTCCGGGTCGAGACCGTTTTCGTCAAGGAACGCCTCGGCTGCCCGGCAGCGCAGCGGCACCGGCGCCACGCAGCCGACACCGATCCCGAGATCGCCGTCAGGGCCAATGGACACCGCTGCCATCACGACCGAGATCGCCACCGCCCGCCGCTTGCCGAGCTTGTAGAAGTCGCTGCGCCGCCGCAGCGGTACCAGCACCGCCCGCACCATCTCGTCCGGCTCGAGCGCCGTCTTGCCCGGCCCAACGAATAGCTCGTCGAGCGGCATCCGCCGCGTGCCGCGCGCGAGGCTGAGCAGCTCCACCTCGGCCTTGAGCGCCACCAGCGCGGTGGACACGTCGCCGGCCGGCGAGGCGGTCCCGAGCTGGCCGCCCACCGTGCCGACGTTGCGGATCTGCGGTCCGCCGACGGTCCGAGCGGCCAGCGCGAGGGCGCTGATCGGCGAGGACTCGAGCCGGGCGTGGGTCGCCGCGGCACCGATCCGCAGCGAGTCGCCGTGCTCCTCGAGCTGGTCAAGCCCGGATACCTGGCTCAAGTCGATGAAGTTCTTGATCTTCGTCCGGCCCTTGCGGATCCCGACCACCAAG
>JAUVBO010000845.1 GCA_030591195.1 Pseudomonadota bacterium | reverse complement strand
CTGGCAGCCGCTGGCGCGCGCGGTGCGCCGCTCTTCCGATGTGTTATCGCTGGATTTATACAGGTTGCCGTGGTCCGAGCGAGGCCTCAAAGTCGCATCCGATGGTCGGAAACCTGGCCGGCGGGCCGTGCCAAGCGAAGGTTGCAATCGCGGAGAGAACGGCGGTGTGGGCGCCCCGAAGAAGCGGGGGTGCTGCTCAGTCGTCCTCGGTGGGTACGTGGTCGCGAACGCCGATCTGTCTCGCCGGGATGCCGCCCCAGACCGTGTAGGGCGGAACCCGGGTGCCCTTGGGCAGCACCGCGTTGCTCGCGATCACCGCGCCGTCGCCGATCTCGCACCCGGGCAGGATCACGGCCATCAGCCCGACCGTGACCCGGCTGCCAATCTTGACCGGGGCGGTGACCAGCTCGCCGGACTCGGCGGCGTGGCAGACCAGCGTCACGTCACCGCCGATCACCGTGTCGTCACCGATCTCGATCAGGTTCGAGTCGCCGATGACCTTGGTGTTGATCTGCACCCGCGCCCCGCACTTCATCCCCATCAGTCGATGGAACAGCACCAGCAGCGGCGTGACGCGCAGGAAGTCCATCACGGTGAAGCGCACCGCGAGGATCAGCGCGTTGTACGAGGCCCAGCGCAGGCCACCGAGCGAGTAGTAGGGAAACCGGCCGACGGGCGTCCCGGCGAAGGTCACGATGCGATAGAGGCCGACGACGAGCGAGAGGATCACGGCAAAGACAAACAGCCCCGCGAAGGCCGCGGTGGCGAGGACGCCGAGCCGCAACCAGGGCGACCAGCCGGGGCTGGCCAGCCACAGCGCGCGCAACCCGTAGAGCACCGGCGTCGCGCTCACGCCGTAGAGCAGCGCGAGCTGGACGTAGAGCAGCAGCGTCGAGAGCAGCTGCAGCGGCGTGGCGAAGCGGTGGAGAAGACGCACGGCAGTCCCCTTGGTGGAGCGTTGTCGGTGGACGCGTCAGCGCGCCGCTGTCGCGGACGAGCCGATGGCGCGCTCGAGCGCCGCCCAGCCGACGTTGACGTCGTAGATCGCCTTGGCGTGTTGCAGCCGGGCCTTGAAGTAGGCGACGAGGCTCTTGGTCAGGTCCTTGGTGTCACGGAGGCCGGCGTTGATGCTCTGGGAGATCGAGACCAGCCAGCTGCGGGCGACCTTCTTTCCCCGCGCCATCAGCTTCAGCCGCTGGTAGGCGCCGTCGAGGCCGGTCAGCTTCTCCTCGACCTGCAGCTTGACCCCGAGCTGGGCGTGGTCCCGCTCGGCGGCGAGTTCCTTGCGGAGGGCTACCGACTCGCGGTACTTGCCCCACTGCTGCAGCGGGTCGATCTTCCAGTTGAGCGTCAGGCCGACGCCCGCGCCGACCGTGTTGAACGGGTTGTTGAAGAAGGCGTTGCGCGTGCGGTCGACGTTGGGCGCGTAGAGGTAGTCGAGGTAGCCCACCAGCAGCAGGTCGGGCAAGAAGCTCGCCCGCTCGAGGCTGACCCCGGCCCGCGCCGCGTTGATCGCCGCTCGCAGCGCGGTCAGGTCCGGTCGCTGGCTCATCGCCCGGGCGAGGCAGTCCTCGAGCGGCGCCGGTTTCTGGTGCAGCGGCGCCAGCGGGGCCCGGTCGATGTCGAACCGCGCGCGATCCAGCCCGGCGAGCCGGGTCAGCGCCGCCAGTGCCATCGCCTCGCCCCGCTGGGCCTCGAGCAGCCGGCCCGCGATCTCGACCTTGGCGGTCTTGAGCTCGAGCAGATCGGTGATCGTGCCCTCGCCCTCCTCGGCGTCGAGGTCTCGGTCGAGCTTGTCGATCGCCTGGAGCAGGTACCTTCGGCCGTCCTTGATCGTCTGGATCACCTCTCGGGCCAGCTTGAGCCCCCAGTAGGCCTGGACGACCCTGCCGGTGAGCGTGTCGCGCGCCATCCGCACCTGGGCGGTGCGCGCCGCGACGCCGGCGGTCGCTGCGCGCTTGGCGGCGCTGATCTTGCCGAAGGTGTAGAGCGGCATGCCCGCCTCGAGCCGGACGCGGAGGATGATGCTGTCCCACTTGAAGCTGTCGAGGTCGTAGCTGTCGGTCTGAAGGCACCGCTCGGTGTCCGGCTCGGTGATCACGGCGCCGTCGGCGCCATAGACCAGATTGCCTGCTGCGTCCTCCACTGGCCGCTGGCAGTGGACGCTGGTCGACGGGGCGAAGAAGGCGTTGAAGTTGGCCTGCGGCAGCCAGGCCCACTTGGCCCGGCGCAGCTTCTGGCGCATCGCCTCGACGGCGTGCCGCTTGGCCGCGATCCCGGGGTAGACCTGGTGGGCCCGGCGCAGCAGCTGCTCGAGGGTGTAGCGGGCGGCGGGCTGTGAGCGCGGGGCGGGCGGTGAGCCGGCGGCGGGGCGCGAGGCGGCCGCTAGCAGCAACGGCGAGAGCAGCAAGACGACGGTGCGGGCGATCATCGCTAGACCTCGCCGTCGGAGTAGTCGACCGCCTGGTCGGCCCTGAAGAACAGCCGGAGGTCCATCTTGCCGTACTCCCCGATCTGCACCCCGACCTTGTTCGAGTCGGGGTACTCGCAGACCTCGTTGCGCTCCATGGTGCTGAGCGCGAGGTACTTGAGGTCCGCCGTGCCGGTGTTTTCGATCTGGTGGGCGACGTCCCGCTTTCCGGGGGGACAGGCGATGACGTCGTGCTTGCGCAGCGGGTATTGCTGGTCGCCAAAGCGGAGCAGACCCTCGCCCTCGAGGATCAAGAACATCTCCTCGTTGGTGTGGTGGTTGTGAAAGGGACAGGCCTTCTTGCCCGGTGGGCAGACGGTCAGGTTGTAGCCGAGCTTGCTGGCGCCGATCAGCGGGCTGACGATGCCGAAGGACTGCTGGAACTGCCCCTCCTCACCCGCGTCTTCGAGCTCGAGCTGGTCGAGGTTGATCACCGGTCTCATCGATGGCTCCTGGTCTTGGAGCGGTATCTTGTCAGGTTTCCGTCGAGGCCGCGACCGTGGCGCCTGCCCTGGCCACTGCAACCCGTTGGTTTCACCGCCCGGCGCCGAGCGATCCGTCGTTGGT
>JAUVBO010000409.1 GCA_030591195.1 Pseudomonadota bacterium | reverse complement strand
GCTCCGTCGGTGCGCATCTCGAAGAAGACCGCCAAGATCGTCCGCTACCGCGGCGCCGTGGAGCCGTCGCTGACGCCGCCCTACGCGAAGATCGGCAAGAAGCTGCTCGCCGCCTACCGCGATGCCTTCTCGCCGCGACCGAACATCCGCAAGCGAGCGCTCAAGAGCTTCGAGCGGTTTGTTAGCGGGGCGATTTTCGCTGTGCGCAAGAACCTCCGCAGCGTGGCGGCCGGGATCTATCTGCAGATGGCCTACCGTAACTACCGCGCCGGGCGCTCGAAGAAGGCGCTCGCGGAGCTGACGATGGCCGGCAAGTACTTCAAGTCGCCGAGCGCGTCCTTCCGCCACAACCTCGCGGTGGCGAACTTCTATGCGGGCAAGAAGAAGGACGCGCTGGCCAGCCTGCGCGCGATGAGCGCCCGGGTACCGCTGGCCCACTGCAACCTCGGTGTCGCCGAGGAGGCCAAGGACGAGATGGCGAAGTCATACACCTTCTTCAAGAAGTGCCTCGACAGGGGCGTCGGCTTCCCGGGCCTGAAGAACATCGTCGACATCAAGCGGCAGATCTTTCAGTAGAATTAAGGGGGCTGTTCCAGCCCCCTCGTCGGCTCGCTCCGCTCGCCTCCTCACCCCAAGCTCCGCTGCGCCCGCCTCCCCACCCCACGCTCCGCTGCGCTCACTCTGGCGGCTCAGTGCTGACAGCGGGCCGAGGTGCGTCGCTAGCACACCGGAGCGGCGCGATTGGGCGCGCCGCCGGAGCGCCTCGATTGGGCGCCTCTCAGCATTCGGGGAGATGAAATTGTGGCGCGGCCAAACGGTTGCTATCATGTCGGCATGCTAAGAACGATCTCGAGAGGGGCGCTCTGCGCCTGCGCGATGGTGTGCTTGACGGGGCCCGGATGCTGGACGGACGAAGATCCCGTCGTGGATGCGAGCGTCGACAGCGCGGCACCAGACACCCAGGTAGAGCCGGACAAGGGCGTGGACGCACCAGCGCCCGACGCCGAGGCCGACGCACCGGCAGGTGACGGGCCGGCAGCCGACGCACCAGCAGGCGATGGGCCGGTTCCAGACGCACCGGTGCCAGAGGCATCGGCAGGCGACGCACCGGTGCCAGAGGCATCGACAGCCGACGCACCGATGCCAGACGCACCAGCAGCCGACGCACCGGCGACCGACGCCTGATCCCAGCGGCCTCACCACGTTTCCACATCAACGCGAGCGTCACACACCCCTTTGCCGTCGTTGCCTTCGGCCGCGGGCGTGTGGTAGTGGCCGCAGGTGGGAGGGACGCGATGGATTGGTACCGTGGGAAGAAGGTCTTTGTCACTGGTGGCTCGAGCGGCATCGGGCGGGAGGCAGCCACGATGCTCGCTCGCAGCGGCGCCAGCGTGGTCATCGGCGCGCGGGACCAGCGTCGGCTCGACATCGCCCTCGGGCAGATCCAGGGCGTGGGCAGCGGCGACGACCAGGTGCTCGCCGCCGAGCCGATCGACGTCGGTGACCGGGAGTCGGTGCAACAGGCGACCGGGCGAGTGCTCGAGCGCCTCGGCGGGCTCGATGTGCTGATCAACAACGCCGGCATCGCTCAGCCGGGTTACGTCCACGAGCTGCCCGACTCGGTGTTCGAGTCGATGATGCGGGTCAACTACTTCGGCACGGTCAACGTGACCCGGGCGCTGTTGCCCCATTTTATGAAGCAGCGGTCCGGGCAGATCACCAACGTCGCATCGATCGCTGGCATCATGGGAATCTTCGGCTACACCGCCTACGCCCCGAGCAAGTTCGCCGTGGTGGGCTTCTCCGAGGCCCTGCGCCAGGAGCTGCTGTCCCACGGTGTGGGAGTCTCGGTTGTGCTGCCGGGCGACACCGACACCCCTCAGCTGGCCGAGGAGAACAAGAGCAAGCCACCCGAGACTCTGGCGGTGGCCGGCAACGTCAAGGTGATGTCCGCCGAGGCCGTCGCCGAGGCCATGCTGGCTGGGTCAGCGGTCGGCCGCCGGTATATCGTCCCGGGATTCGACAGCAAGTTCACCCGGTTCATGTACCGGCACTTCCCCTGGATGGTGCACTGGGTCATCGACCGCGACGTGCGCAAGGCGATCCGTCAGGCCTAAGACACCAGCCGACCGCAGCTGATTTTCTGGCCCTGCTCGGCGGCGGGCCTCGGCTGGATACCAGCCGGATCAGGTCCCCAACCACAAGTCCCCCAAAGCCAAGACCCTGGGGACGCGCCCACCAAGGTGAGGGTCTGGCCCCCCAAACCAGATCCTGGCGGAAAGGACATCGTCATAATTTTCGCATGAAAACAGGTGATTATCGTGATGATGTGGCCGGCATACCCTTTGCTAAGACCCCCCGCCATGTTGCCCGCCCGATCTTTGCTGTCGTTGTTGGCTGCCGCCGCACTGGTCAGTGGCTGCGACCCGTTCGTGATGTACGGGCCGGTGGACCCCAACGCCCGCGAGCGGAAGATCATCATCATCGATGGCAACACCGAGAGCGGCGCCTGGCACGAGGATCCTGGCGCCCCGGACGAGCCCCAGGCTCCGGCCTCCCCTGCGCCTCCAGACAGCGCCACGCCGGCTACGACGACTCCCGAGCCAAGCCCGACACCAGCGCCAGCGCCAGCGCCCGCACCAGCGCCGGCCGCCGCGCCGTCGACCTCGACCTGCGGTAGCGCGCTCGAGTCGGCGGTCTTCGAGTTGGTCAACGCGGTCCGGGGCCAGTACGGCATCGCCCCGCTCGCCTGCGATCTGGGCGCGGGACAGGTGGCTCGCGACTATAGCCAGCGCATGTGCAACGAGGGCTTCTTCTCCCATTACGGACCGGACGGCTCGACTCCCTGGTCAAGGCTCGAGTCGGGCGGGGTCTACTTCCAGGGCGCAGGGGAGAACATCGCCGCGGGCATGTCCACGGCAGAGCAGGTGATGCAAGCCTGGCTCGATAGCGCGGGACACCGCGCCAACATCCTCGGCAACTTCACCCACGTTGGCGTCGGCCACGCGCCGTGCGGCGGCGCCATGAACCACTACTGGACCCAGAGCTTCGTCCGGCGCTAGCGCCCGACCGCGCGCGGCAGCTCCAGCGGCTACTCGAGCCTCTCGAGCGCCCGCTCGAGGCCCTTGCGCACGTCGCCGGCCAGCTCCCTGATCTCGGCCGGCGCGTCGTCGCCCGCAGCCATCGTTTGCATCGGGTCGATGGCCATCACCACGGCCTTCTGGTCGTCGTCTTCGTAGACCACGACGTTGCAGGGCATCATCAGCCCGACCTGCAGGTCGATCGACAGCGCCCGGTGGGCGAACGGCGGATTGCACGCACCGAGGATCTTGTACCGGCGAAAATCGACGTCGATCTTCTTCTTCAGCGTCGCCGCGACATCGACCTCGGTCAGCACGCCGAAGCCCTCCGCCTGAAGCGCCTCGGGCACCGCCGCCAGCGCGTCGTCATAGCTCATGCCGAGGTCCCTACGCAGTCCGATCTGTCTCATCTTTCGTCTCCTCGCAGCTCTTACGCCCGGTGAGAGCGCGCGGCTACGCCCAGGGATTCATCAGCCATCCCGAAGAAAGTCGCGAATCGCCTCCCTGACGGAGGCAGAAACGTACCCAGGGACGCGGGCCACCGGGGTTTGCTGACACATGGCCAGCGTCCGCTTGAGCGACTCGCAGGCATCATGACAGGCGCCGCAGCCGGCGAGGTGCTGCTGCATCCGCTCGCAGCGATCGGCGCTGATCTCGCCCTCGAGGTAGCGTGAAAAGAGCTGCACCACGTCCGGGCAGGTCTCGGACGGTGCAGGATGGAAGCCGAGCAGCGGCGCCACCTCCTCACGCACGGCGAGGCGCGCGCGGTGCAGGCGGCTCTTGACCGCCGCGACGCTGATCTCCAGCGCCTCGGCCACCTCGGGAGCGGTCAGCCCCTCGACATCGCGCAGCAGCAACACCTCGCGGTACATCGGCTCGAGCGCCGCGATGCCTCGCTCGAGCGCCGCGCGCACCTCGAGCGCGTTGGTCTGCTCCTCGGGGCCCCGCTCCGGATCGACCACCTGGCGAGCCTGCCGGGCGTCGCCCTCGAGCGAGGTCTCCACCGGCGCGAACTTGCTCTTGCGCCGCTTCTTGATGCAGTAGCTGCGGGCGATGCCGTAGAGCCAGGTGGAGACGCTCGCGGCCCCCCGGAAGGTCTTGACGGTCCGGGTCATCGCCAGCAGGGTCTCCTGCAGCACGTCCTTGGCGTCCTCGGGATCCCGGCACATCTTCATCCCGAAGCGGTAGACCCGCGCCTGATAGCGGTCGACCAGGGCGTCGATCGCCTCACGTTCACCCTGGCGGGCTGCCTCGAGCAACGCCGCGTCGGATCTGTCGATTGCCATCAAGGACTCCTCGAGCGCACCATCGGCATGGTAACGCTCAGGGGCGGCAGCCGTATAGTCAGAGCGAGATGATCAACCGAATCGCCAGCCAACTCCTCGTCGTCTTCTTGGTCGTCGGCCTTGCCGGCTGCGCCGCCGACGAGACCCCGCCCGCCGGGGAACGACAGGACAGCGGGGCGGTCGTCTGCAGGCTCTGTGAGCTCGACGCGAGCGCCCCAGACCACGACGGGACGCCACCACCCGATAAAAATTAAAATCAACACAAATTTTGGCAAAATGTATTATCCAAAATTTAATATCATCAATTGTGTTTCAGAAAATTCAAAAAATGAGATGCAACTATTATTTCCAGAGCTT
>JAUVBO010000377.1 GCA_030591195.1 Pseudomonadota bacterium | reverse complement strand
CGACAGCGACGACGACGGGATCCTCGACCGGATCGAGGGCGTGGCCGACAGCGACGGTGACGGCATCCCAGACTACCGCGACACCGACAGCGACGACGACGGCGTCAACGACGGCAACGAGGACCTCGACGGCGACGGGGCGCTCGGCTGCTGCTTCGCCAGCTGCAGCGACCAGCGGGAGGGATGCCCCCCGGTGCAGCCCGACGGCTGCGGTGCCGGCCAGCGCTGCGAAGCTGGCAAGTGCGTGCCCCCGGCGGCGTTCCTCTGCGCCGACGGCGAGAGCGATCCGACCACCGGCAAGACCTTCGCCGGCCAGCAGGACGGCACCCTGCCGTCCTTCATCTGCCACAAGCCGGGCGAGACGAGCGACAAGGGGCTCAAGCCGATGGCGTTTCACCAGTCGAAGCCCGGCGACTGGCACCTGGCCCTGGAGCAGGACGCGGTCTACGGCGAGGTGACCCTCGCCAGCCCCGGACCCCTGGAGCAGGCGGCGGCCTTCGAGCTCGCCGGGCCGAAGCAGGCCGTGGCGGGCTTCGTCATCTCCCTGCCTGCCCCGCCGGGCAAGGACCTGGCGACCCTCGCCAGCGACCTGGTCGGCTTGATCGCCGGTGGGCTGCCCGGCCTGGCGGGACTCGATCAGGTCTCGTCCGGGAGCCCGACCACCAGCCACGACGGCTTCCCCACCGTCGTCTCGACCCAGCTCGCCCTCAAGCTCGGCCAGCCGACCACCCCGCCGGCGATCCGCAACGCGCTCTACCAGCTGCTGCTCGGCAAGGCACCCGCGAGCCTGCCCCAGCTGTGGGGTCCGCCGGCGGCCGACCACCTGCTGATGATGCAGACCCTCTTGCGAGCTGATGGCCGCCTGCTGGTGATGGGCGGCGTCGCCGCCACGTTCATGGCACGCGACACCCAGTACGCCACGGGGTTTCACCTAGACGACATCTCCAACGGCACGGGGCTGGCGACGGCGGCCGACACCGACACGGTGGAGTGTGACCCGTTCATCCTCGAGCACAACCCGGTGGCCGACATCATCTGGGTCGTCGACGACTCCCAGTCGATGGACGACAACCGGCAGGACGTGATCAACAACGCCGCGGACTTCTTCGCCCGCGCGCTCAAGTCCGGCCTCGACTTCCGGATGGGCATCGCCGGGGTCAAGAACCCGGCTGAGACGGGCGTCGAGCTGGGCAAGCTCTGCGGCCAGAGCTCGAGCGACGAGGAGCACGACGGCGGCCCGGACGCCTTCCTGCTGCCCACCGAGCAGGACACCTTCAAGGGATGCATCAAGAACCCCCCCTACTACGAGTACTCCGAGGAGCACGTGCTGGCCCACGCCTACCACGCCGTGACCCGCCACCTGCCGCGGGCCGCCAACGACCCGACCAGGGTGCGACCCGACGCGACCCTGGTGCTGATCTTCGTCACCGACGAGGTGAGCCAGGAGCTGAAGCAGGGCTCGACCTACGAGGGCCAGGACGGCTTCCTCAGCAGCAACCACTACGGCGATGGCGGCTTCGCCAACCCGGGCCAGTGCCAGCTCGACGCCAAGGTCCAGCAGAAGCTCGACAGCTACCTCGCGCCGTGGCTCGAGCTCTACACCGGCAAGCACCCGACCCACCAGGACGAAGCCAAGACGCTGGTCCACCTGATCGGCGGGCTGTGTAGCTCGAGCTGCAACCTCGGCTTCCTCAACCCCGGCCCGGAGCTCGGCCACGGCTACAAGGAGCTGGTGGCGGCCACCGGCGGGATCACCGCCGACATCTGCCAGAAGAACCTCGGCAGCTCGCTGCAGGTGATCATCGACCTGATCACCGGCGCCTCGAGCCCGGCGACCCTCCAGTACGTGCCGATCAGCGCCTCCCTCGCGGTGGCGGTGGGCGACGAGCAGCTCGAGCGCAGCCGCGCCAAGGGCTTCGACTACGCCGCCGCCTCCAACGCGCTGGTGCTGATCGGGATCAAGATCGAGCAGGCAACCCAGGTCGTCGCCTCCTACCGACGGTGGGTCAAGCAGGCGTCCATCGACTGATCACCAGACGCTCGTCCGCGCACGCCAGATCGGCGCGCGGCAGGAGGCGACCTCGATGAAGATCGGCATCGTCCACGGCTGGCTGCTCGATGGCTCGGGGAGCAACATCTACGTCCGGTCCCTCGCCGCAGCGATGGCCGCCCGCGGCCACGAGGTCCACGTCGTCTGCCAGGAGCCCCACCCGGAGCGATTCGAGGCGTTCGACGTCGCCTTCCGCTACGGCCCGGACCTCGCCCCCGAGAAGGTCTGCGGCGCGGCCGAGGGCGCCGCGCTCTGGCTGCACGTGCCATACATCGACCGCGACGTGATGCCGGTGTTCAACGCCGACACCAGCTACGAGGGGTTCGACGAGGTGGCGACCTTCCACGAGATGCAGGCCGCCGGCGACCCGCGCATCGCCCGCTACCTCGACCAGCTCACGGCGGGGCTGACGCTCGTCTGTGAGCAGCACGATCTCGACCTGCTCCACGCCAACCACGTCTACCCGATGCCCGAGATCTGCCGGCGGGTGAAGCAGGCCCTCGCGGTACCCTTTCTCGTCTATCCCCACGGCAGCGCGATCGAGTACACGATCAAGCAGTCGGCGCCGCTGGCCGCGGTCGCGCGCGAGGCGATCGACGCCGCCGACGCGCTGGTCGTCGGCAACGACGTGGTGACCGACCGGATCTTCAAGCTCTACCCCGACCGCGCCGCGGACTGGCAGCGCAAGCACCAGATCGTCTCGGTCGGCGTCGACCCCGAGATCTTCGAGCCCTTGCCCCGGGATGGTCGCGCCGGCTCGGTGGAGCGCCTCGGTGACCAGGACCTTCCTGGCGGCGGAAAGCGCTCGGCCCAGAGCCGCGCGCTGCTGGCGACAGCGGCGCCGACGCGGGATGATCGGGCCCTGCTCGACGCCCTCGACAGCGCCCGCGGCGCCTACGAGCACAAGGTGCCCGACGGCGATGTGCTCGACAAGCTGCGGGCGGTGGACTGGGCCAACGACAAGGTGATCGGCTACGTCGGCAAGCTGATCGTCGGCAAGGGCCTGCACGACTTCGTCGTCGCCCTGCCGGCGATCCTCGAGCAGCACCCCCGGACGACGCTGTTGGTGATCGGCGAGGGGCCGTTCCGCGAGCCGCTCGAGCTGCTGCTGCACGCGCTGAGCAGCGGCGACCGGGAGCTGTTCGAGCGGCTGGTGCGGCTCGGCTGGGGCCTCGACACTTTCGAGCCAAGGCCGCTGGACAAGATCCAGGCCTACGTCGACCAGGTCGGTCTCGACTGGCTACTCGAGCTGGGCCGTGAGACCCGGCCCGCAGACCACGTGGTCTTCTGCGGCTACCTGAAGCACGGCCTGCTGCGCCACGTCTTCCCGTGCGCCGACCTGGCGGTCTTCCCGTCGGAGATCGCCGAGGCCTACCCGCTGGTGTTGATCGAGTCGATCGCCGCCGGCGTGCTGCCGCTGGCGTCCTACTTCGAGGGGCTCGGCGACGGCCTCGTCGTCATCGGCCAGGCCCTCGACCCGGCGCTGGCGCCGCTGATGCGCTTCGAGATCGACCCCGCGTGTCGAGTGTCGTCGATGCTCGAGCACACCAGCGCGCTGCTCGCCAGGCGGCCCGACTGGCGCGACCGCTGCCGGGCCTTGGCGGTGCAGACCTACGCCTGGGAGGCGGTGGCGGCGAAGATGGAAGCGGTCTACCTCGAGCTCGCCAGCGGCTGATCCTCCCGGCGACGACGGCCGGCCGGACCAGCCCTCCAGCTGCGGTCCCGCGTCGACAGCATCGAGTCTCAGCGCAGCTCGAAGACGCGCAGGTAGTCGAAGCTCGCCGCGCGACCCCAGGTGCGCAGGCCCACCCCGCCAGCCTCGCGGGGAAGATACTTGAGGTACGCGGCGTCCTCGTCATACATCCGGTAAAACGCCTCGCGTCGCAGCTGGCCAGCGGCGTCGTAGAGGCGACAGTAGACCGCCGCGGGCTGAGGCTGAACCCAGAGCTGCATCAGCAGCACCTCGCCCGCGTCGCCACCGAAGATCCCTCCGGGGTTGTCGAGCGGCCAGGCGCCCTCCCAGTCGGCGAAGTCGGCGCTCTTGGACTCGATCCGCAGGTCGGGGTGGATCACCTTGCGTTGGGGCGCACAGCCGTAGCAGGTGTCGAGGACCCGGTCGACGCGAGCGACGCAGGAGATGAAAGCGGCAGGAAGGAGATCGACACCGTCGAAGCTCGCCGAGAGCCGCGCCGCGATCCCCACCTGCCAGAAGTCGGCCTCGCCAGCAGCCTCGAGGCGGATCCTCGCCTCCACCAGATAGGCCGGGTCGGTCAGATCCGCGCCGCCAGCCCGGGCCCAGGACCATTGCTGCGTACCCGGTGGGTTGCTCGTCGCCCGCTGGTGCAGACAGCCCGGGCTCCAGTCCCACTCGCCGTTCGCCTTGGTCCACTCGCCGTTCGTCAGGGGGTTGGCCTCGAAGTCAGCCTCGTAGAGCAAGCGATTGCAGATGTCAGGCTGCGGGTCACGAGCGCCCGGCAGGGCGTCGCAGTCGAGCTGGTCGGGCAAGCAGTCGCAGTCACCGCTTGCCTGAGCCGTCGGGCCTACTTGGCAGAAGGCGTCGGTCGCGTCCTCGGACGCGGCGACGGCGTCCGGGTCGCCGCGGCCGTCGGCGCTGGCGTCGTGGCCAACCGTGGCGTCGTGCTCCGCCCGCCCATCGGCGACAACCGCCGAATCGTCGGAAGCGTAGGGCATCCAGAGATGACAGCCGGAGAGAGCGACCAGCGCCACCGTGGCGCGCAGCAGGTCGGTGATCATCCCAGCAAACATATGGCTCCCGCCTGCACGACGCAACCCGGGAGAGCAGCGCGAGCGGCGGCCCCGGGTTTCCCGTCGCTGGTCAGT
>JAUVBO010000336.1 GCA_030591195.1 Pseudomonadota bacterium | reverse complement strand
CGGTCGTTCAGGCGACCTTCGACCGGATGCTCCCTGATCGGCGGAGCTTCGTCTTCTACCTCGTCGACCGGCGGCGGATCTGGACCTCGTTGATCGCGGTCAAGCGGGGGGGAGACATCCAGCTGGTGACGACCCATCGCGCCATCGCCGACCGGGTGAGGTTCGCCGACATCCGCCGCGACGCGCCGGCAGTGATCGAGGCGGTGGCCGAGCGCTCCGAGCGGCCGCACATCGGACTCTTCTTGCCGCTGTCGAGCTGGCACCGGCTGGTCTGCGGTGATCGCTCGGCGATCGCCCGCGCGGTCTCGAGCCGGCAGGCGGTGCTCGATCCCTGCCCGCCGTGGCTGCTGGCCCTGGTCGGCGTCGGCGCCGTCTCCGAAGTGGCGAGCAACTCGCTGCGCTTCGCCGGGCGGCTGCTGTCGCGCTCGGGGTTGTTGCCGGGCAGCGCCGGGCGGCTGCTCGACACCGTCGCCAACCCGCTCGAGGCCCTCGGGATCGATCCCTGGGAGGCGATCAGCTGGGGTCGCGACTGGTCACGGCGGATCCTGCCGCTGTTCCGCAGTGAGTGAGACGAGGGGGAGCCGGATGACCACGGAGCGATCGATCCACCCGACGGCGACCGTCGACGACGGCGCCGAGATCGGCGCCGGAACGAAGGTCTGGCACTACTGCCACGTGATGAGCGGCGCGCGGATCGGCCGCGGGTGCATCCTCGGCCAGAACGTCTTCGTCAGCCGCGGCGCGGTGGTTGGCGACCGCGTCAAGATCCAGAACAACGTCTCGGTCTACGAGGGAGTGATCCTCGAGGACGAGGTCTTCTGCGGGCCGTCGATGGTCTTCACCAACGTCGTGACGCCGCGGGCCTTCATCGAGCGCAAGTCCGAGTATCAACCGACCCGCGTCGGCCGCGGCGCGACCCTCGGTGCTAATTGCACCGTGCTCTGCGGCCACGACATCGGCGCCTACGCGCTGGTGGGCGCGGGCGCGGTGGTCACCCGGGAGGTGCCGCCCCACGCGCTGATGCTCGGTGTGCCCGCCTGTCGGGCTGGCTGGGTCTGCCGCTGCGGCGAGACCCTCGCCGCGCTGGAGGAGCTGGCCGGCGAGGCCGCCGGCGAGGCCGCCGACGAGGCCACGGCTGGGTTCGGCTGCCCGGCCTGCGGAGAGCTCTACGTCGAGATCGGCGAGGGCCTGCGCCCGACCATCGCCCGCCACTGATCGCGAATCGATCGGAGAAGGGTCCTTGTGTTCGGCCGGCCGGCGGGTAGGCTGGGGCGATGCTACTGCATCACCGACCCGTCGGCGTGGGGGTGATCGGCGCGGGCCGCTGGGGGCGCAACCATGTGCGTGACCTGGCCCGCCTGCCCGGTGCCGAGCTGCGCTGGGTCTGCGACCTCGATCCGTCGGCTCTGCGCGCTGCCGAGCAGCTCGCGCCGACGGCCCGGCTGACCGGCGAGCTCGAGCGGGTCCTCGACGACGGCCAGGTCGAGGCGGTGGTGGTGGCCACCGACAGCGCGCGGCACGTCGCGCCCGCGCTGGCCGCCCTCGGCGCGGGCAAGCACGTGCTGGTCGAAAAGCCGATGACCCTCGATCCCGAGACGGCCGTGGAGCTCGCGGCGGCCTCGGCCGCTCGGCGGCGCCTGCTGATGGTCGGCCACCTGCTGGCCTACCACCCCGCGGTGGTGCGCCTGCGCCGGCTGATCGAAGACGGCGAGCTCGGGACGGTGCGCTACCTCAGCGCCACCCGGACCAACCTCCTCGCGTCAGACCGCCGCGAGGCCGGCGGAGTGCTCTTCAGCCTCGGGCCCCACGACCTGAGCCTGGTCGATCTACTGCTCGACGCCGAGCCGGTCTCGGTGACGGCGCGCGGGGTAACCGGCGCCGACGGGCTCACCGAGGCGGCCTTCGTCAACCTCTCGCTGTCCGACGGCAGCCTGGCCCAGCTGCACCTGTCGTGGCTCGAGCCCCGGCGGCAGCGGCGGCTGACGGTGGTCGGCAGCCGCGCCACCGCGGTCTTCGACGACACCTGGTCGGCGAAGAAGCTGCGGGTCTGGCGAGCAGGGCGGGTGGAGACGCCGGAGCTGGAGGCGGTGCAGCCGCTGACGGCCGAGTGCGCGCACTTCGTTGCCTGTGCTGCCGCGGGCCTCGAGCCGGCCACCTCGGCGGCCCACGGCCTGCGGGTCATGCGCTGGCTCGCTGCGGCCGAGGCGGCGATCGGCAGCGGCATGCCCACACCGGTGGGCGACAGAAACTGTCACCGCGGCAACGGCAGTGGCCTGCCATTGCTAGCATAAACTCCTTGATTCATTAAATAACGCCGCGGTTTGGATCTTGCTTGCCCTTGTCCTGGGATAGCCCACATTCGTAGACTGCAAGCGGAGGTGAAGATGACGACTTCGACGACCCTCTCGTCCTTGCTGGCGGCCCCGCCGCTGGCGTTGCTGCTGGCCCTGACTGGCGCCTGCGTCGGCACCTCGGCCGGAAACAACACCGGCGGTGTTGATGGCGGTGGCGCGAACTTCGATGGATCGGGGGGCCAACCCGACAACCGCATCCCGATGCCCGACGTCGGCACGCCGACCAAGATCGGCTCGAACTGCCAGGCGGTGGACACCCAGGTGCTCTACGAGAACACCGAGGGACGATCGGGCTGGCTGCCGCGCATCGCCTGGGCCAACGACCAGTACGGGGTGGTCTGGACCCAGGAGGTCAAGGTCGAGAGCTCGATCCTGGCTTATCCGGCCTTCGTCCGGGTCAGCCCCGAGGGCCAGCCGGCCGGCGCCCACGTGCAGCTGTCCGACCAGCCCTCGGCGCGCTCGACGGAGCCGGTGGGCATCGCGGGGCTGTCGGCGGGCTTCGCCGTGGTCTGGGGCGACAAGGGCGACGAGAAGTACTCGACCACCAGCGACATCATCCTCCGTCGGATCGACGCCCAGGGTCGCCCCGAGGGTGCGGGGACCAAGATCACCAGCTCCGGGGCGGCGAGCTATCCGTACCTGGTGCGGCCGGCCTTCGTCGGCGTCGAGGGGACGCTCGACGTCAAGGAGCTCGCCCTCGGCTGGCGCAACGGTCGGAACGTCGAGGATCCTCCATACCCGGGCGGTCCAACCATGGGGCGGTACGACATCTACTTCAAGGTGGTCAATCTCGACGGCTCGGACAAGGTGGCCGAGAAACGGATCACCACCGACGACTCGCCGAGCAAGCCCCTCTCGCCGATGATGGCCCACGATGGCCAGGGCTACGCGCTGGTCTGGAAGGACAGCCCGAGCATGAGCCGCAACGAGCTGATCTTCGTCGCGCTTGACGGCGACGGCGCGCTCAAGGGCGCCGAGCAGAGCCTGGTGACCAACCACGGCCTGCTGAGCTCGTCCCCCGACCTCGTCGCCATCGGGCCCGAGTACGGTGTCGCCTACTCGGAGAACCCGAGCGCGGACACCGGGATGATCCGCTTCTCGCGGATCGACCGGGCGGGCACCGTGATGGGCGTCCAGCAGGTGGGCAACCAGGGCAACCCCTGCACGCCAGCGGTGGCCTTCAACGGCGAGCGCTACGCGCTGGTCTGGCAGGACGACTGTGGCAAGGCGGGATCGAAGCTCGTCTTCGCGATCATCGACGACGGTGGCAACCCGCTGCAGGCCGACGGCACCAGCTGCTACAACAGCGGCGACCCGAGCTGTGGCATCGTCACCGTCTCGCCCGACGCCGAGGGCACGGCGGCCTTCCCGGAGATGATCTCCGTCGGTGGCAAGTTCGCTGTCACCTGGATGAACGCGCCCCAGGACCGGATCTACTTCTCCCACGTCGCCTGCAGCCCGTGACCCGGGTGGGGCCTCGCGGTCTCGCGAGCTGAGCCCCTGGTCAGCCGTCGAGCTCGGCGAGCTGCGCCGCCGCCCACTCGCCGTGTTCGGTGTCGCGGAGCCTACCGAGGGCCTCGGCGAGCTGCTGGGTGAGGGCGCGGCTACACCCCGCGCGGGCGAGGTCCTCGAAGCAGTCGCGCACCGCGGCCCTGTCGATCCAGCGCTGGAGGCTCTCGATCGCTGCCCCCTGAACCTGATCGTTGTCGTCGCGCGCACCGCGGAGCAGCAGCTCGGCGAAGTCGTCGTCCTGGTGGCGGCCGAGCCAGCTCATCAGCAGCATCCGCTCCTCCCACGAAGAGGCCCCTTCGACCCCATCGGCGAGGGTGGTGGCGGAGAAGCCGACCTTGCCGCCGAGCGTCGCGGCATCGCCGGTGAATGGCTCGCAGCCGGTGGACTGCTCCGCGGTCAGCGGCGTGCGGGCCTGCATCGCTCCCTCGAGCCGCTGGGCCCAGATGTTGCCCTTGTCCTCGACCAGGGCGCGCCTGACGCAGGCGAGCCCGGCGAGCAGCAAGTTGGGATCCGGCGTGTCCGACGACTGGCGGAAGATCGCCTCGCCGAGACCATACCAGTCCATGCTGTGGGTCGAGTCGAGCGTGACGACCTTGCTGTAGACACCAACCGCAGCGGCGTAGAGGGACCGGTTGGTCAGCACCTGGGCGGCGCTCACGAGAGCATCGGTCACGCGCCGTTCAGAGCTCGTCATTGAAGCTTGCGCAGCAGCTCGGTGGCCTCGGCCTTCCTGCGGACCGATGAGGCCTTGCCGAGGTAAGCCTGGAGGAACTTCGCCGCGGTGGCGTTATCGCCGGCCTTGATGTAGGCCTTGCCCGCCCGCAGGTATGCATCCGCCAGGTTCGGGTCGAGCTCGATCGCCTTGCCGTAGTGGCCCACCGCCTTCGCCGGCCGCGTGAGGGCGTCGTAGGTCTGACCCATGTGATAGTGCGGCTCGGCGGCCAACGGGTCGAGGTCGATCGCGTCTTGCAGGTTGGCGATGGCCTGGCCGGTGTTGCCCTGGCGCAGATAGGCCAGCCCCAGGATCGAGTAGATCGACGCCTGCAGCGCCTTGGGTCGGTTGCGCTGCTTGGCCGCGACCAGCGCCTTGTTCAGATCGCGCACCGCGAGCCCGAACTCGGCGTCGATGATGCCGATGCGGCCCATCTGCAGCAGCGCCAGTGGGTTGCCCGGGTCGTGCCTCAGCGCGGCCTTGAACGTCGAGTAGGCGTCGTCTTCCATCCTCGCCGCGAGCATCGCTCGGCCGAGCAGCACCAGCAGCTCGGTGTCCTTCGGCGTGCTGCGCCGCGCCTGGCTCAGCTGCTTGACCGCCTCGCGCGCCTTGT
>JAUVBO010000536.1 GCA_030591195.1 Pseudomonadota bacterium | reverse complement strand
GTGTCCGCTGTTCGAGGGAGTTGGCGGATATGGGGGCGGCGGAGGGGGTGGCGGCACCAAGAGTGGCTTTGGCGGCGGGGGCGGCGGGGGCGGCTACCCGGGTGGCGCCGGAGGTGACAACGCAGGTGGCCACGGCGGATCCAACTTCCTCGACCCTGCGGTGACCCAGATTCAGAGCAACTCCAACGGTTCCGCGGGGGGAGGGCCAGGGATCAACGGCAGCCACGGCAAGTTGTCCGTCAGTTGCTTCTAACCAGTGGAACGTCCCCGGCAGCGAGAAGGCGATCTACGCCCGTGGCAGCAACTGCGGCAGCAGATCCTCGACGACCCGAGCCCCCATCGGAGCCCGGGTGATGGTGCACGCCGTTGGCGACGCTCGAAGCGAGGGTGTTATGCTTGGGGGGTGCAGGCATTTCGGTTCACGGGGGTGACCAAGCGATGGCTGGCGCTGGTCACCGCGGTCTACCTGGCCGGCTGCGCGCGGCTGCTCCAGCCTGTCGGCGAGCAGGACGGGGGCACGGTGCCGGTCGACCTTCGGATCGAAGATCGCGGCCGGGAGACCGTCGCTGTCGACTCCGCTGTTCCCCAAGACGTTGCGATCCTCGACACGCCTGGCGACGCCTCAGGCGACGCGCCCGCCGATCTGTTCGCGCCCGATGCCAGCTGCCAGCCCGCGCCGACCGTCTCGACCATCGCCCTCTTCCGGTTCGAGGCAACGGGCGGAACGACGATGGTCGATGACACGGGTCAGCACGACGGCACCCTCGTCGGCGCGGGGATCCAACGCGTGCCTGGCCGCTGCGGCGGCGCGCTGCAGGTCCCGACCCAGGGTGAGCACTACGGCGTGATCCCGGACGTCACCGATTGGGATCTCGCCGTCGGTTCGATCGATTTCTGGGTCTGGTTCGACAGCCAGGCCCCCGGCGTGCCCCGCGGCGTGCTCTGTCGCGACTCGGCCGGCAACGCATCGGAGGGGCACCTGTTGATCCGCAAGGCCTGCGGCGGCCGGCTGCAGGTTCGTCACCAGGTCGGCGGCGTGTCGCACTACCTCTGCTCGTCGGCGCCGCTTTCGGACGAGCGATGGTACCACGTGGCGATCAACATCGGCCCGCCGACGATGGAGCTCTTGCTCGACGGCGTGCTGCAGAGCGGCGTCGGTCCGATATCGTGGTACGTCGACGGGACCTGCACGACACACGACGACAGCTGCGCGACACCGAGCCCGGCGCCGATCGGCGTCAACCGAAACCCGTGGGTCGTCGGCGCCGCCTGCTCCGCCTCCGATGAGGGACAAGCGACGCCGATCGGTTTCGCGCTCGGCGGTAAGCTCGACAGCCTGCGGATCAGCGCGCAGCGCATCTTCTGACGGTGAGCTCTCGCGGCCGGGTCCTGTATCGCAGCATCGGATTCAGCGGCGCTGTAGCGCTCTGGATCAACAGCAAGCCGCCATCGGCGACTTCGTTTGCTACTTGTAGCCGACTAGCTACGGAGGGCTGATGGTGACCTCGAGCAGCGGTCGGTCCGTGGTGGTCGCGATCCCGCTGGGAGCCGCCAGCTGGTGGTCTCCTCAGCGTTCGCATGGCGTCAGCGTCTTCGTCTTCGCCGCTCGCGCGACGTTCGACCAGGTGGCGATTTGCCCTGGACCGTAGCGCGGCGCGGCCTGGATCGGCTAGCCTGACCGCTCGACCCACAGCCCGATGGAGCTCACCTGATGAAGCGGCTACCCGCGGTACTCGCCAGTGTCACTCTCGTCCTTGCCTGCGGTTGCAGCAGCGACACCAAGCCCGCCGACGCGGGACCCGGCGTCCCGGCGGATGGCGCCCCGCCTGCGCCCGACGGCGCCGAGCCTGGGCCCGACGGCAGCCGGCCAGCGGTGGACGGCCCCAAGACCGCCGACGGCCCGGTGGCCGACGCAACCGGCGCTGACAGCGCCCTGCCGCCGACCTGGCAGCAGGTGGCCTCGCCGGTTCAGGGGGCGCTGAAGGACGTCCACGGGACCACGGCCAGCGATGTCTGGGCCGTCGGCGCCGCGGTGCTCCACTTCGAAGGACAGGCGTGGTCGGTCAACGACGCGAGCCCGACGATGACGGTCTGGGCCGCCTCGCCCACCGATGTCTGGGCGACGACCGGCGGGATGGGTGGCCTTCGGCGCTACGACGGCAGCGGCTGGAAGTCGGCCAGCGCGTCCATCGCCTCGGGCTACCTCTGGCTCGGGTTCTGGGGCACCTCGCCCACCGATGTCTGGCTCGCCGGGCTGAAGCCCGGCCTGCCCTCCGAGACGGCCTTCGCCCACTTCGACGGCCTGGCCTGGGACGCGAGCCTCGTCGTCGATGGCCTCGCCGAGTCCTTGTCAGGCGCGAGCGCCACCGACGTCTGGGCTGTTGGGCAGATCTCGGGCGGAAGCGAGGGCGGCAGCTGGCGCTACGGCGGCGTGATCTGGGATGCCGTCGCCACCGGCGCTGGCGGCTCGCTGCACGGGGTCTGGGTCGTGGCGAGTGACGATGTCTGGGCTGTGGGCCAGGAGCGGATCCTGCACTTCGACGGCACCAAGTGGAGCGACGCCACGCCGCAGGCCCTCGGCAAGGGGTGGCTGGTCGACATCTGGGGCAACTCACCGACGGCGGTCTGGGCCGTCGGCTACTCCGAGCGAGACAAACAAGACGGCGTCTTCGGCCACGGGGTGATCTACCGCTACGACGGTGCGAGCTGGGCGCCCGTTGCTGTGCCTGGTGTCGTCGACGCGACCACGCCAGCGCTGTTCGGCATCTGGGGCGCGGGTGCGGACGACGTCTGGGTCGTCGGCGACAGCGGCACGATCCTGCGTCTGAACTGAGTCGCCGGTGTCACCGACACCCGGTCACGGACAGCTGAAACGCAGCAGGCTGTTGCGGGCGACGAGGTAGACGTTGTCCGAGCTACTGCCCCACAGCGCCTTCAAGCCGTCCGCGTAGAAGGGGCTCAGGTCGGTCTCGACCCAGGCGCTATTGGTAGTCCTGCGGTGGAGGATCGACCCATCGCCCATGCTTTCGCCGCGGGGCAGGTCAGTGGCAAGGAACACCTCGTCGGGCTGGATCGCCCACAGCGCGAGGGGGCTGTGCGCGGAGGGAATGCCCGCGGCGACGGTCGACCAGCTCGCGCCGTCGAAGTGCCGGATCGTGCTGGGCTCGAAGTCGTTGTATTTGGACAGCGTCACGTAGACGTTGTCCGGCCCGAGGCTGTGGATCGCGCCGGCGATGGTCTCGGGTCCAAAGGACGTGAGCTGCGACCAGCCGGTGCCTCCCTGGTGCTTCCAGACCCTGGCCTCGGCGTCGATCTGGGCGAAGAGGCCGGTACCCGTCTTGGTCAGCGCCATGCCGAAGACGTAGACGTCGCTGGCGCTGCTGCCGTGCACGCTCTGCAGGGCCGTGGCTGGCCAGCTCACCTGTCGCGTCCAGTTGCTGCCGTCGAAGTGGTAGATCGAGCCGTCGGCGAGCTCGTCGCTCGACGCCGACGAGGTCTCCACTGCGTAGACGTCGCTCGGCGAGCTGCCCCACAGCTCGTCGATCCCGGCCACGGCGTGGGGCAGGGTCACAGGCTGCCAGTTGCCTGCGACCAGCCGCAGCAGCCGGTAGTCGGGGCCGCGCACCCTGGTGAGGGTCGACAGTGCCACCCATACCTCGCCGTTGGCTGCTGACCAGATCTTCTGAGAGAGGGTGCTCCCCACGCCCCCGGGGCTGGGCAGGAGAGGCAGCACCTGCCAGCTGGTGCCGTCGTAGTGGACGACGCGGTCGGCGTCGATGGGGCACGCGGCGAGCAGCCAGATGTCGCTTGCCGAGGAGCCGTGGATGTCGCGCAGGGTGCAGCTGGTGGGAAGCGGCGCGGGCTTGGGCTCGCTGCGCCACGCCAGGCCGGCGCACGATGGGGGCCCGGTATCCGGTGGCGGGCCCGGCCCCAGGTCGGGCGACGGTCCCTGGCAGTCCGCCGGACAGGTCGAGACGTCCTCATTGAACGCGGGCTCACACTGGCCGTTGCCGCAGCACGAACCGCAGTCGTCGGCGCAGCTGAGGCACGTCTCGGTGCCCTCGCAGCTGCCG
>JAUVBO010000565.1 GCA_030591195.1 Pseudomonadota bacterium | reverse complement strand
CCGCGCGAACGTGCTTGGTGAGCCGTCATCCCGTCCATTCGCGCGAGCTCGCCGCGCGAACGTGGCGGTGACATCGTCGCGGCGATGGGTTCGGATCCGGAAGTCGTCCCGCCCGGTCGGCTCACCGGACCGTCACTCCCGAGTCAACCTGCCAACGCTTCGTAACAACGTCCAGGAATGGCTGGCCCAGACCCTGCATCCGCTGTGGGCATGAGCGCGGAAGAACGCCCCGAAGGCTGGCACCTGACCTTTGCCGATGAGGGCCGCAACCCGCTCGTCTTTTCCGAGCAAGCGCGGCGGTTGATCGTCCGGACGGTGACCCGCGTGGCGGGCCGCTGCCTGTCGCTGTTTGGCGTCGTCGATGACCACCTGCATGTCGTGGTGCTCTGCTTGCGGCGGCGGGCGGGCCGTCTTGCTCAGGCGCTGACCCTGGCGCTCGTGCCGTTCAATCCACGACTGCGGGCAAGCACGCCGAGGCCAGTGGAGGGCCGACAGCATATGGAGTCCCTGGTCCCCTACATATTGAAGCAGGTGTGGCGCCATCAGGTGGTCGGTGCCCATCCTGCGCTGTGGAGCGGGTCGTGTTTTCAGGACCTGATCGGCGCTCGCGTGCTCGATGGGCTGGCGTTGCAGATCGGTGCTGCGCTGCCGCGGTTCGAGTTGCGCACAGTCTACCGAGCTGTCGGCCTGAACATTGACCAGCTGGCGCCGCTAGGATGCGAGGCGATCCGCGCTCTGGGGGCCGCGCGCCTGGTCGCTGGTGCGAGCGCGGCGCTCTGCGTCGGTCCCCGGCAGGGCGGCAACACCGCCGGCGTGGCCCGTGCCCGTCGGTGTGTCGCTCAGCTCGCCGTGCGGGTCGGGATCTCTCTGCCGGAGGTGGCCTGGGCCCTGGGCATCAGCCCCTGCACGGCGCGTCGACTCTCGGTCGGACCAGCCGAGACCGCTGCCCAACGGGCCACGCTCAGGAGGTTGTCGCTGGAGAGGTCCGTCGAGCTGCTATGACCGGGAGCTCGCTGCCCAACGGGCCACGCTCAGGAGGTTGTCGCTGGAGAGGTCCGTCGAGCTGCTATGACCGGGAGCTCGCTGCGGGGCAAGGAGGGAGTGGTCGGCGTCCCTGGGCGTCGGCGTCCCTGGGCGTCAGTGTCACTGGGCGGCGACGTCAGTTGCAGGTCGTGGTCTGGTTGAGCCAGGCACCGTTGCCGGTGGAGGACCAGCCGACGAGGCCGTTGTAGCGCACGTTCCACCAGCCGTTGGCCTCGCCGAGCTTCTCGACGCAGGTGTTCGGCGCGATCGTGCCAAGGATCTGGGCGCCGGTGTTGGCCGCGGCGCGGATGTTGAGGTTGATCGTGTTGTGGGAGCGGAAGGTGCCGGTGCCGCCCGCGGGTGTAGGGGTTCCGCCGGCGGCTGGCGGCTCGCCGTCGGGAATCGTCGTGGTGCCGCCGCCCGCGGGGGGCAGCGCGGCGGTCCGCCCGATGCCGTCCTCGTTGGGTGGGCCAAAGCAGCAGACGTCACAGTCCGACGTCTCCTCACCAGCCGGCTCGGGATCGCCGTCCGTCACGCCGCAGGCGTTGTTGCCGTTCTTCTCGCAGGCGAACCAGCGCCAGCCGCGGTCCCGGGCCACGGCCGCGCAGCTCGGCAGGTCCACGGCGGGCTCGGCTGCTGGCGTGTCGGCTGCTGGCGTGTCGGCTGCTGGCGTGTCGGCGGCTGGCGTGTCGGTGCCGGGCGTGTCGGTTCCCGGCGTGCCCGTGCTGGTGGAGGCTGAGGGGCCGCCGGCGAAGGCCGTCACCGGCGGGGCCAGGTCAGCGAAGTCATTCGGTGCGGCCGCTGCGCTGCAGGCCGGCGAGCTGTACTGGTTGACGTACGATGCGCGAATCAACACGTCGGTGCCGCCGCCAAAGGTGAACTGGTCCTGCACCCGCTGGTAGAACCGGCCGCTCAGCTCGCCCCGCCAGCTGGTGTAGATCCGGCCCTCCTGTCCGTCGTTGATCGTGTGCAGGCACCCGGTCTGGACCGGGTTGGCCGAGTTGCACGAGACGTCGGTGGCGCTGCCGCTGTCCACGCTGATGAAGCGGAAGATCTTGCTGTGCCGCTGCTGCGGGTCGGTGAAGCGGACCTCGAACAGCTTGCCCTTGTCGTTCGGCGAGAGCGCGGTGAAGGCGTCGTGGCAGCCGCCCGTCACGTTGGCGCACTGGCGCAGGCCGTCCTGGACGCGGGTGTCACAGGCCGCGCTGAAGACGAACTGCTCGGCCATGACGTCGCGGGAGCTTCCGTTGGCGAACCGGGAGTAGCCCGTGAGCGCCCCGGGCGACCAGGCGCTCGGGTTGAACCGCTCGCGGGACGATCGGCGGTTGTTCCAGTTGATCGCGGTGATCAGCGCGGCGTTGGACTCGGTCCGCGTGCGCTGGAAGCTGCAGGCGTTGAAGTCCGCCAGCGCCGGCCAGTCCGCGGGTGCCTGGCCCGCTTCGAACGGCAGGAAGACCACCTTGCCGGTCATCTCGCGCAGCCCGGCGTCACCGGCCTGCCAGCCGAAGTCCACCTCGCCGGCGAAGAAGCCGTCGTACAGCGCCACCATCTGCTGGTACTTGCCCGGCCAGGGGCCCTGGCAGCCGCCCTGGATCACCCGGGGGCAGCCACAGTTGGTGATCGCCTTGGCATCGGTGATCAGCTTTGCCACCGCCGCGATCGACTGATTGCGACCGCCACCGCCGCCGGCGGTGGTCCCACGGGTCTGGCTGCCGCCCTGGCCTACGGTGCCGGGCGCGCAGGCTGCGAGGCCGAGCACCAACCAGGCTGAAATAAGGGCAACGCTGCGGATCATGGACTGTCTCCCTGTCGGATTGACTGCCGCCGTTCACTGCAAGCAGGGCGCCAGCCGCGAGGGGAGGCCAAGGTGCTGAAATCAGGCAGGGCAGGGTGGGGAAGGATCCGGGGGCTGCGCACGGCTGTGTGTAGCTGGTCGTGCGGCAGCGGACGGGGCAAGGGAGTGATCAGGGGCGGTAGGCGCAGGCCGAGCTCGCCGGGCAGTCGGGGCGGACGGCGCAGCAGTCGTAGTCGTCGCAGTCGACGAACTCGTCGCCGTCGTTGCTGCAGCCGTCCGAGCAGGCCGCGAGGTTGTCCTCCGGGCCAGGCTGGCAGCTCGGAGTCGGATCCGGCGGAGGATCCTGCTGCCTGCGCCCACACGACGAGCTGGCCGGGCAGTCGGGGCGGACGGCGCAGCAGTCGTAGTCGTCGCAGTCGACGAACTTGTCGCCGTCGTTGCTACAGCCGTCCGAGCAGGTCGCCAGGGTGTCTTCGGCCGCCATCGGGCAAGCGGCGGCGTCCTGCGGGAAGTCGGCCACGGCCTGCCTCGAGAGCGGATCGCGGAAGACCAGCCGGCGGGCGGTGAAGCCCGGGGGCACCGAGTACTGCAGCTCGCAGCGCTGCTCTCCCCCCTGGGCGAGCGCGGCGCCTCCGTGACAGACTCCTCCTGACGGCGTGTGGAGGTTGTTCGCGCCGTCCTCGACGAAGAACAACGAGCGCTGCACCGGCACCGGTGTCGACTCGCCGACGTTGCGGATCTTCGCCTCCACGTCGAAGTAGCCATCGCCGAGGTAGCTCGACTTGATGATCTCGAGCGCGATCGCCGCGGTGCTGCCGTCGGCTGGCCCGGCGCCCGGCAGGGGGGCGCCCGACGTCCCGCCGAACGCTCCTGCGCCACCAGCGCACTCGGACGCGGTGGCCGGGTCGCAGGCGCCGCGATCGACGATGCACTCGGCGTACTGTCTCTGATCCGCCACGCAGAGGTCGTCACTGACCTGCTGGCCGGCGCCGCAGAGGTCGATCGCGTCGTTGCAGACGTTTCCCGTGCCACGGCAGGCGGCGATGTTGCCCACGGCCGCGACCAGCAGAGTAACCCGAATAATCACCAGGCGTTTCATCGTCGATACCTCCCATCCACTTGAACCGGCGGGTGATACGGGCCGGCGGGCGGGAGCCTTT
>JAUVBO010000261.1 GCA_030591195.1 Pseudomonadota bacterium | reverse complement strand
GGTCCAAGTCGGTCACAACGCGCGGGTGGGGCCGGGGGCGCTGCTCTGCGCTCAGGTCGGACTGGCCGGCAGCGCTCGCGTCGGCAAGGGGGCGATGCTCGGCGGGCAGGTCGGCGTGGCGGATCACCGGCGGGTCGGCCGGGGGGCCCGGGTTGGCGCCCAGAGCGGCGTGGTCCAGGACGTGGCCGACGGCGCGCAGGTCAGCGGCTACCCGGCGATGGTCCATCGCGCGTGGCTGCGGTCGAGCGCGCTCTTTGCGCGGCTTGGCGATCTTGCTCGCGAGGTGCGGGCGATCCGTCGTCAGCTCCAGCGCCTCCTCGACAATCGAGACTGAGTACCACGGCAAGCGGTACTACTCTGGGACTGGCTGAGCGTACAATCAGCTGATCAGCAAGGAGCGCGGACGAAGATGCTCGATATTGATCAGATCACCGCCATCCTCCCCCACCGCTACCCGTTTCTCCTGGTCGACCGGGTGAGCGATGTGACCGAGGCGAGGATCCTGGCGCACAAGAACGTCAGCTACAACGAGCCGTTCTTCAAGGGCCACTTCCCCGGATACCCGGTGATGCCCGGCGTGCTGCTGGTCGAAGCGATGGCCCAGGCGGGCGGCATCCTCGCGCACCACTGCGGGGCCTTCGATCCGGAGACCCAGTTGCTGTTCTTCATGACGGTGGACAAGGCCAAGTTCCGGCGGCCGGTCCGTCCCGGAGACCGCCTGGACCTGGAGGTCGAGCCCCTGCGCAAGGGGGCGAAGATATGGAAGCTGAAGGGCACCGCGCGGGTTGACGGTGAGATGGTGGCCGAGGCCGAGCTGATGGCTCAGATCGTACGACGCGGGGCGGGTGCGTGACGCGGATCAGTCGCTGGCGCGTGGCTGGGTGGCGCCGCGTAGCCGTCGTGGCGCTGCTTGCTGCAGTGCTGCCGCTCGTCGCTGCAGGCTGTCGTTGCAGCGGCCGGGGCGGTGGTCCGGCGCGCCGGGGGCCTGCGGTGGTGGTGGTCGATCCTGACGAGCTCGTTCGGGCCAGCGCCGCACCGGAGCAGGAGCCGAACGACGAACGGCGCCAGGCTCAGGAGCTCGAGCTGGAGAAGCCTGTTGGTGGCACGCTCTCGGCTCGCACCAAGGACGGCGGACGCGATCAGGACTGGTACCGGATCCCGGTCGAGGTGAATCGAATCCTCGAGGCCTCGCTGAGCGGCATCGCCGCTGCCGATCTGGTGCTCGAGGCCTTCTCGGCGGAGGGCAAGCGGCTGGTCAAGGTCAACAATCATGGCGAGGGGGGAGGTGAGGCGCTGGTCAACTTGGCGGTCGGCCCCGGCCGCTACTACCTCCGGGTGACGTCACGTCCGCCGACGAGCGCGGCGAAGGTCGGTTCGCGCGCCGCCGGTAACCGGGTCTACCGGATCAGCTACAAGCTGCGCGACCGCGAGCCGGGCGAGGAGCTCGAGCCGAACTGGAAGGCTCCTTGGGCGAGCGAGCTGGCCCTGGGAGGCGAGGCGGTAGGGTTTCTCGGCTGGCACACCGACACCGACTGGTATCGCGTGACCCTCGGCGAACGGGCGCCCGGAGCGTTGTTGCGGGTGGAGTTCGACGGCGTGGACGGCGTGCGGGCCCAGGTCGCGGTGCGCGACGGCGACAGCTCGCTGATCCAGCGCCGCTCCGGTGGCGCGGGCGACCCGGTGGTGCTGGCGAACCTCGCGGTGCCGCCGACTACCGACACGGTCTTCGTCGAGGTGCGCTGCGGCCGCCAGGCGAACGTCGAGAACCAGTATGCGCTGCGGGTCTCGGCACGGGTGCCACCGCGCCAGACCGAGCTCGAGCCGAATGACGCGGCCGAGCGAGCGACACCGGTCAGCATCGGCAAGATCGTCGTCGGCAACCTCGCCGACAACCAAGATCGCGACCTCTTCCGCGTGGTCGACGGCGGCGCGGTGCGCGTGGTCGTCTCCCCCCCTGCTGGAGTTGACGTGGCGCTGGCGGTGGTCGACCAGGCGGGCAAGGTCCTGCGGGAGGTGAACGCGGCGCCGGCGGGCAAGTCGGAGACCCTGCCAGCGGCCCGCCTCGGGCCGGAGAGGCTGTTGCGGGTCAGGGCACCGCGGGGCAACGACGCCGATCCGCTGGGTGTCTATCGCCTGCTTGTGCGGCGTCGGCCGGAGGTCGGGCAGTGGGAAGCCGAGCCGAACGATGCCCGGGAACAGGCCTCCGCTTGGCGCGAACCGGCTGAGCCCCTGCGGGGGTTTCTGTACCCGGAGGCTGATGTCGACCATATCGAGATCGCTTGCCCCTCGACGGCCCGCACCTTGCGCGTGACCGGCAAGCGGCGGCCGAAGAGCCTCGCGTTGATCGGTCCCGATGGCAAGGAGGTCACTACCGCCAACCGGGTCGATGGCGACGGTGGGTTGTCGATGTCGTTGTCTCCAGTAGCCGCGGGCGGGCGATGCTGGCTTCGTCTCAGCGAGGGGGCTGGTGGGGTGCCAGCCGACGACTCATACCTGCTGAGCATGACCCCGTCACCGGCTCCCTAGGGCCCGGAAGCCCCTCTGACTTGCGGCGAGGGGCGGTTCGCCTGATCATACATGGGTCGATGATGCGAGGTGAGATCAGATGAGAGAGCTCCGGAGGAGAATCGGCCCAGCGATCGCGATCGTGGCGCTGGTCTTGGCGACGCTGGCCCTCGTCGGCTGCCCCCGGCCGGCGCGCTCGACGCTCAAGCCAGAGGCGGTGCTCAGCCGGTACGCCCAGGCGGTCAAGGCGGGGAGGTACGACGACGCCTACGACCTGATGTCGCTCGAGTTCCGCAAGCGCTACGACCGAAGGGACTTTGTCCGGATGCTCAAGGAGAATCCGGAGGAGGTCAAGCTGAGCGTCGAGCAGCTACAAGGCAAGCCCCGAGAGGTCAAGGTGGTCGCCAAGCTCGACTACGGCGAGGGCGATGCGATGACGCTGGTGGTGGAGAACGGCCGCTGGAAGATGGCGACCGACCCGATCGACTTCTACAACCAGCGGACCCCAGCGGAGGCGCTTCGTTCCTTCATCCGGGCGGTGGAGAGCCGCCGGTACAAGATCGTGCTCCGTTTCGTGCCGAAGAAGTGGGCCGAGACGATGACGGTGCAGAAGCTCCGGAAGCAGTGGGAGGGTGAGAAGCAACTAGAGGTCAAGCGGCTGCTCAAGAGTCTCAGGGCGAACCTCAGCGCGCCGATCCGGCAGAGCGGCAACTCGGCGACGATGGCCTATGGAGACAGGCACGAGGTCAGGTTCGTCCGCGAGGACGGTGTTTGGAAGATCGAGGACCCTGACTGAAGCTGACGTGTTCTCCGTCCGCCGTCCCGCAGGCGGATCAATTCTCTCCCCACCCGGATCCATTCTGTCCGTGCTCCCGTATAACTAGTACCGAATAGCGGATCACAGGATGGCGATTCTGCGGTCATTAGTCATGTGGTATTTCGCGTAAGCGAGGACACGTTGATGTGGACGGCAGATTTTTCTAGTAACCACGGTTATGTACATGAATCTGGAATCTTTGAAAAATAATGACATGAGCCCCGCCCGGTGGGTGGCGCGACACCAACGTTCGGTGTATAATCAAAATGTATGGAAGGTGACTAATGCTCGATCCCTGGATCATTGATGAGATTCGGCGGCGCGAAGAGCGACGAGGTCACCGGGCGTTTGTGCTGGAGCTGCCCATCGCGCCACCGGAAGACGAGGAAAACGACGCCAAGAAGCAGGAGAAGGAGGGCGATCGCGGGTTCACGATCGTAGATTATACGATCTAGCGTGGACTTCGTGGGGGGTAAGGCGTCGTAGGGACTCGCACTGAATCGTGGTCACGACCCCAGTGGCCGCCGCCGTCAAGCTCGTGCCCGACCTAGGCGGTGCTGCGGGCGGTATCTCGCGGGCGGCCAGGTCACGAATCTACAAAGAACTCGAAGGGGTAGACCACGGTGATTGCCGTGGCTGCGGCGGGAAAGCTCCACCGCCCGACGGTCTGGGTGACGCAGCGTCGAACCTGGGGGCTGCCGACGGTGTCCTCGACGATCCGGATCGCCTCTGCTCGCCCCTCGGGGCCGATTCGCCATCGGACCAGGATCCGGCCTTCGAGCTGCTTGCCGCCGATCAGCAGTTGACGCTCGAAGCAGTGCTGGATCTTGCCGCGCCCCCGAGCGACGACCCGCGCGATGACATCTCGAGAGGGTCCTGTGGCGGGTGCGGTCCGTCGTGAGAGAAGCCGGCGCCGGGACTCGCGACTGGCAGGTGCGTCCAGGCGAAGGGTGGTCACCGCCCGTCCCGGAGGGCTTGCTCCGAACGAGCGGCTGGTCAGCCCTCTCCCGAGGGCGGACCAACGAGACACGTCGATCCGGGCTGACGATGTCAGCGTCGTGCCGCCGATGTTGTCGAGCGCAGCGAGCAGGCGCTGGTGAGCGCGTCCTCGATGTCGCCTGTGCTGCCGGGCCCTCGCCGCGCCTCGACGGCGCGCTGTCGATGGCTGCTGCTGCCGGGGGGCCTGCGCCTCTTTGGTCGTCGTCGAGGCCTGCGCGACGTTGGTGGCGGGTGGCTCGACCGGCGGCGTAAGGCGGCGAAGCAGTGGTGACTGGACCGCTATCAGGCGCACCGAGCGATCGGCCCGGCTGTCCGGTGGTCGGGGAACAGCCGCCAGGACGATCGCGGTGGCTATCAACGCGAGCACGGCGGTGGCTGCCAGCGCGCAACCAAGCTTCCAGTCCATGGGGTTGAGGGTGCGGAAGCGGCGCCCGACGGCGACGACGAAGAATCGCAGCCGAAGATCGGCGTCAAGGCGGAGCTCGCCGCGGTCCCCGTCGGTCAGCAGCAGTGGCTCGGGGCGCGGATCCCGCAGCAGGCCGTCCTCGATCCGGAGCAGGCGGTCGGCCGCGCTGATCGCTCCTCCGAGGGGAGCGGCGAGCTTCATCGCATAGCCCGCGGCCCCGGGGGCCCGGCAGAGCAGGGGGAGGTTGGCTTGGAGGGCCGCAGTGGGCACCGTGGCGGAGGAGGTCGGCCCGACGACCACGGCACCGTCCGGCGGTGTCGTCTTGCTGAGCATCAGCTCGCCAGCTCGCCAGAGCTCCAGACGGACCGCGTACCTCGACATGGTACACGGGTATCACGGGCGATCGGGGGGAGCAAAAAAACCGGCAAGGACAGTGAATCGGCTACACGACGATGTCGTGCTTCTTGATCAGCTTGTGGAGATACTTGCGGTCCATGTCCGCCTCGCGGGCGGCGCGCGAGATGTTGCCCTCGGCCCGCTTCAGCAGCCAGTCGAGGTAGCGCCGCTCGAACTCGTCGTTCCAGCGCTCCTTGTTGGCGCGATAGGACGAAGCCGGATCGAACTGGATCTCGCTCACCCGGGATCCGGTCGAGCGAGCGGGGGCGCCGAGGCCGGAGATGTTGATGTACTTGAAGGCGCTGTCGGTGCCCGCTTGGTTGGAGAGGTAGAGGCCACGCTCCAGGGCGTTTCGCAGCTCACGAACGTTCCCTGGCCAGTCGTGGGCCATCAGGACGTCCAGGGTCTCGGGCGGGATCTCCGCGTCGTCGGATCCCAGCTTCCGAGCGAACT
>JAUVBO010000655.1 GCA_030591195.1 Pseudomonadota bacterium | reverse complement strand
GCTGATCGGCGAAGATCCGCGCAGCACGGCCTGCGCCATGTCGCGCGCATGTACGGTTGCGCCGGCGACCGGGGCGCCCTGGTCGTCGTTCACCGCGCCAGACACCGCCGCACCCGGCGACAGCGCGATCTTGGCCGAGATGCGCCGCTGCCGGTGCTGGGCGACCTCGAAGAGCCGCTGCCTCACGCCGTAGCCATCAGCGCGCGCGGCGAGCACGACGAAGCCGCTGGGGATGCCTTCAAAGGTGGCCTGGCCCTCCTTGTTCGTCGATAGCTGTTGTTGATCGACCGCGACCAGCGCCCCGGCGATCGGGCGTTGATCCGTCGCCGCGACGACCTGCACCTCGAGCGTCACGCCGGGGCGCATCCGGATGATCAGCGGCTCGCCGTCGGCCTTGACCTGATGTTTGATCGGCCCGCCCACCGAGGAGCCCGCGCGTGCGCGCAGCTTGTACTGACGGGCGATCAGCTGCTCGAAGACGAACGAGCCGTCCTCCTCGGTGGTCGTCGTCTTCGGTGGGTTGGTGTTGATCGTCACTGTCGCCTTGCCGACGGCATGATCCTGCCCGTCGATCACCTGGCCCTCGAGGCGCAGCGATCCCATTGGATCGGGGTGGTCGACGAGCGGCGAGTAGGGCTCCCAGTGAGTCGCGCTCGAGCGCCGCAGCCCCGCGGTCCCTTGCTGCTGCCCGGCTGGCGGCTGGGTCGCCGCCAGCTGCGGGTCTCGCAGTGATCGCACGGCGATGATGATCGCTCCGGCGAGCAGCACCACAACCACCGCAAGCAACACCCCTCGCGTGTTCTTCATCTGCGCTCCATCCGGCCTTGAGGCCCAGTTGTTCCGTCAGTGGAGAGGGCTGCTCCGCAGCTCGGACGCCAGGGTACCCACGCCCGTGGACCGCTGTCACCTGTGGCTGGCGCGCGGAGAGGGCTTGACACCGGTCGTGGCCTCTGCGGGGATCAGACTCACCGAGTCAGACTCACCATCACCACGGAGATCCGATGACAGACGATACCCCCGAAGACGTCAAATCCGAGCTGGAGCGACTACGCGCCGAGAACGCCGCGCTCAAGCAGAGCAAAGCTAGCCGGCCGATGTCGATGAAGGTGAGCGCCAAGGGAGGGCTCTCTGTCTACGGCCTCGGACGGTTTCCGGTGACGCTGTACAAGGAGCAGTGGTCCAAGCTGCTCGAGATGGCCGACGAGATCCGGGACTTCATGGTCGAGCATGACGCCGAGCTGAAGACCAAGGGCTGACCAGCCGCGCCCCCGGGCAAGGGGGCGGCCGCTAGCACCGCGCGACGAAGATCGTGTGTCGCGGCCCGCCCCGCTTGAGACGAGCGCGCACCCGCGTGGTCTCGACGGTGAAGCCGCAGTGACGCAGGCGGTGCTCGAACTTGCGATCGTCCCAGGCCGACCAGACCGCCAGCACGCCGCCCGGCTTGATCGCGGCGCGAGCAGTCGCCAGCCCGGCGTCGCTGTAGAGCGCAGCGTTGCTCTGCTGCGCAAAGGCCCGGGGCCCATTGTCGACGTCGAGCAGCACCGCGTCGAAGCGACCCGCGCTGCGCTGCAGCGTCGGCAGCACGTCGCCGAGCTCGACGCTCGCCCGGTGGTCATCGAGCGGGTGGCCTGCCAGCGGTCCGAGCGGCCCCCGGTTCCACGACAGGACCACCGCGAGCAGCTCGGCCACCACCACCGTGGCAGCGGCGGGCAGCAGATCGAGCGCGGCGCGCAGGGTGAAGCCCATCCCGAGGCCCCCGACGAGCACGCACGGCTCCGCCTGCAGGCGGGCCCGCGCGCAGCCCAGGGTGGCCAGCGCCTCCTCCGAGCCGTGCATCCGGTTCGACATCAGGCTCTTGCCGTCGGCGAGGATCACGTACTCGTGGCCGCGACGGATCAGCGTCAGGTCGGTGCCGTCCGGCGTCTGCGCCTGACCGAGGAGCTGCCAGAGATCCGTCTGCGGTCCCATCGCGGGCACCTTAGCTGAGCCTCCCTTCGGGCGTCGGCACCAAGACCCCGTCAGCGTAGCAAATCGGCACAGCTGGCGGTAAATTCCGCCCATGTCGAGTCGCCAAGACTTGGTCGCGGCGCTGCTTGCCGCCCCGACGCCGCGACCGGACGCCCTCGCCCGCGAGGCTGCGGGGCAGCTGTTCCCGACCTGGCAGGCGATCCTGGTCGGGGTGCCGTTCGCGCTGATCGTCGGCGCGATGACCGGCTTGCTGCTCTCGCTGCTCGTCGCGCTGCCAGTGGGCCACTTCGTCGGTAAGCCCCTGCCGGCGTGGGTCGGCCGGATGTCCGAGATCTTGCTGTTCGCCGGCATGGCGCTGGGCGCCGGTCTGGTCTTCATCTGGCTACGCCGTCGCCGCGCCAGCTTCGCCGCGCTGGTGCGCGATGGGACGATGTTCCCCACCATCGATGTTGGCACCAGCGGTCTCGGCGGCGTCTTGGCGAGCAAGGCCGGTCGGGCCGCCGCGGAGCTCGCACTCGACGCGCTGGGCGGTACGCTCGCGCAGATCTACGGCGCGCCGATCGTCGGAGCCGAGGTCGACGGTAGCGTCGTCGAGGTGCGCACGCCAGGCAACTGGCGGGGACGCTTCCCGCGGCCGTCGCACATGCTCGTGCAACCCGGCAACCGGTACGTCGCGCTCCTCGGAGCGGCCGGCCTCAGCCCGCAGCGCGTGCTCCGCCGCCGTCCGGCGAAGCCCGCCGGATAGCCCGCCTGCCTGCGCGCGCCGGGTCTGTGGCATCCTCTCGTGAAGGCGGGAGCTCCGGCGATGATGACCGACGAGACCAAGCTGATCGAGAAGCTGCGCCAGCGCCAGAAGCGCCGGAGGTGAACGGCCGATGGCGGGGCGACTCAGGGCGTGGGCAGCCAGGGTGCGGCGGGACATCCTCGCGCTGTATCTCGCGGCGCGAGACCCGAGGGTGCCCTGGTATGCCAAGGCGCTCGCCGCCCTGACGGCGGCCTACGCGCTGAGCCCGATCGACCTGATCCCGGACTTCATCCCCGTGCTCGGCTACCTCGACGATCTGATCATCGTGCCGGCGGCGATCCTGCTGACGATCCGGCTGATACCGGCCCCGGTGATGGGCGAGCTGCGCGTCGAGGCCGAGCGCCGGCTCGCCGGCCGGGCACCGACGAGCGTGGCCGGGGCGATCATCGTGGTGACGACCTGGCTGCTGGTCGCCGGCCTGATCGCCGGCCTCGCGCTCTGGATCCGGTGACGGATGGTATCCTGCAGTGGTGGAGACGCTGCCGTGCAGACACCGAGACGTCGTGTAGCGACCATGCGGCCTCCTGGCCGCTGGCTCCGCGGGCGGGAACAGATGAACGGGCGCTTGGACCACATTCTCCTGGGCGTTTTCGCGGCGCTCGCCGGCTGCAACCAGCTCTTCCCCTACCAGGCGGCGACGGGCGAGCAAGGTCGGCCGCCAGACGCGAGTCGCTTGGACGCGGCCCGGCCGGATGGCGCGTCACGGGACGCGGGCAACGACGCGGCCCCGCAGCTGGGCGACGGGCAGGGTGACGTCAGTGCTGAGCCTGCCGACTCGGCGGCCGCGGACCTCCCGACGGCCGACGGTGCCACGGACCAGGGGGGCGACACGGCTACCCAAAACGATGCCATCGCCGCCGATAGCCTG
>JAUVBO010000121.1 GCA_030591195.1 Pseudomonadota bacterium | reverse complement strand
GGTCCACCATCCGGCGGCGGCGTCGAGCACGGATCGGTGGGCTTGGTGATCGTGATCGAGTCGATCACCTTGTTCGCCTGGGGGTAGGCAGCCCAGGTCTCGATCTTCAGCACCTCGTCGTCGATCTCGGCGAGGAGGTAGTGGTGATCTCCCGCGCACTTCGCGCGCCCGCCCTGAAAACCACACATGAACTCCGGCACCGTGAACGCGCCCGCACCGCCGGAGACGTAGTAGACCGTGCCGCCGGCGTAGTTGTTCGCGCCCACCGGGCACGGCTGGGCCGAGCCGGGCTTGCCCTGCGTGCCGCAGGCAGACGGCTCGAAGCGCTCGTACCAGTGATTGTGGCTGGTCAGCACCACGTCCACGTGGTGCTTGTCGATCACCGCCACCCAGGCCGCGTTCTGTCCTTCTTCGTTGGGCTCCTTGCCGAGATCGAAGAGGATCTCTCCGGTGTAGCTCGGCTTGTGGTAGTAGACGAACCGCCACTTCTTCGGGTTGTTGGTCAGGACCTCGTCGAGCCACGCGGCCTGATCGGCGAAGGGGATCGCGCCGCCCTTGAAGCCCTCGGTGGACAGCGAGACGAAGATCGCGTTGCCGTAGGTGAAGAAGTAGTAGTCCTCGGTGTTGCTGCCGTGGGGACCGGTCGAACGGGGGAGGGCCAACAGCTGGTTGTAGTTCGCGCCGTCACCCACGCCTGGTCCGTCGTCATGGTTGCCGATGGCGGTCATCAGCGGCACCGTCGCGGCCACTGGCTCGGTCCACCCGAGGAAGGTGAGCCACTCGTCGGTGGCGTCGCCCGAGATCACCAGGTCTCCACCGTTGACCACGAAGGCCGGCTGGTGCTTGGCCGCCTGACCGAGGATCGCCGGCCAGTTCTCTCCCCCGGCAAAGGTCTCGTCCGGTCGGTTGTCGCCGAGGAAGACGAACTTGAAGCTGCCACAGGTCTCGTGCTGCACCGGCCCGGTGGTGAAGCTCTTTTCGGCCGAGAAGCCGTCGGCGACGCTACCGACGACGTAGGCGTACCTCGTCGCCGGCTGCAGCCCGGTGATGGTCACCTCGTGGACGTAGCCGAGGTCGGCGTTGGCCTTGAACGAGGTCCCGGTCGCCGTCGCAGTGAGCTTGCCCGGGGCGGTGCCGTAGCGCACCTCGCTGGTGCTGGCGACCGTCGTGTTCCAGGCAACCGTGATGGTGGTGGTCGTATCGCCGGTGTACGAGAGCCGCTGATACTGGGGGGCCGCCTGGGCCACGGCCGAGATCCCCAGCAGCAAGGCCGGAACCAGAGGGAGCAAAGGGGCAAGGGGTGACGGGGCGGTGGTCGACAACGAGCGGAGCTGGCGAGGCATCGGGCTTCCTGTTACGGCATGGAGCTTGGGTTATAGGCTAGCAGCTGGGATCGCGCCAGGCCCCATCCGCTTGTCGTTTTCTTTCCGGACCGGGTACCCTTCGGGTCGATCCGCCTCGCAGAGGATGAAGCGATGAAACGTCGACGAGCCATCCTGACGATCGCTGCCTGCTGTGGCGGTGGCGTGCTGGCAGCAGCGGGCGGTGACCGTCGAGCGTTGGCACGGCAAGGGCTGGACACCGGTGGGCGTGAGTGGGCTGCTGCTACGCGCCAACTGTCGGCCCGACCCGAAGACCCGGGTGCTCACGCCGCCCGCGCTGGCTCACGGGTGCATCACGCTCGCGCCGCGCAAGACCTTCCGCTCGCAGCCCTGGCTCGGCACCCTGGGGGATGCCCAGTGCGCCTGCGAGCGCTGCCGCCCCGCCAGGCCTGGCACCTACCGCTACCTGGGCCAGAGCTGCGGAGACCGCAAGTCTCGGATCTACAGCGCTGTATTTCGGGTCCTCGCGCCTTCGGCGACGAGGAAGTGACTGGGGAGACCTCAAGGTGAACCGACCGAGACGACTGGCCGTGGTCCTGCTGATCCTCGCCGCCCCGATGACCCTCTTGGCCCTGTCGAGCTGCGCGCCGGCTCCCAAGCCGGTGACGACCAGCCTGCCGCCGCCACCAGAGCAGAGCACGGTCCGCTGTCCCGGCCCGCCCGCCCGCTGCCTGACGCGGACGGTCTGCAGCTACGACCGCGATCGCGGCTGCATGGCCTGCGCCTGCAAGCCGGTCTGGGATCCCGACCGCGAGGACGACGAACGTCGTCACCGTCGCGGCATCACGCCCCGCTGATCCTCACTTGCCGGGCTTGAAGGGCACGCCGAGCTGGTGGGTGAGGAACGCGGTGACCGCGGCGAGCTTGTCGATCCGCTCGCTCAGCGCGGTGTCGAGGCCGTGGCCCGCGTCGCTGGTGCGCAGCAGGATCGGCGCCTTGGCGCTGGAGGCCGCCTGCAGCCGGGCGACCATCTTGCGCGAGTGCCAGGGCGAGACCCGCGGGTCGACCTTGCCGGTGAGGAACAGCGCCGCCGGATAGGCAGTGCCGTCCTTGACCTGGTGGTAGGGCGAGTAGGCGTGCAACGCCTTGAAGTGGTCGGGCTTGCTCACCGTGCCGAACTCGGTGACGTTGAACGCTCCGTTGGGCGTCAGCTCCACCCGCAGCATGTCGTAGATGCCAACGTGGGAGATCACCGCCTTGGCCAGCTCGGGCCGCTGGACCATGGTCGCGCCCATCAGCAACCCGCCGTTGCTGCCGCCCTCGATCGCCAGGCGCGCGCGGCTGGTGTACCGGCGCGCCACCAGGTGCTCGATCACCGCGGCGAAGTCGTCGAAGACGTTCTGCTTGTGGATCAGGTACCCCTGCCGGTGCCAGCGCTCGCCAAACTCGCCGCCGCCGCGCAGGTTGGCCTCGGCGACGACGATCCCCCGGCCCACCGGCAGGGCCATCCGCAAGCGGTAGCGCGGATAGAGGCTCACGCCGTAGCCGCCATAGCCGCTGACCACCGCCGGCGCGCGGCCGTCGCGCTTGAAGCCCGGCGGCAGCAGGATGTTGATCGGCACCTTGGTGCCGTCCTTGGAGGTCGCCAGCTCGCGCACCACCCGCACCCCCTCGAGCGGGATCGGCGGCGTGTTGTAGAGCGCCGTGCGGCTCACCGTCGCCTCGCGCGGCTCGAAGCGCTGCCAGGCGCCCGGATCGAGGTAGGAGGAGCGGTAGAACAGCAGCCGACCGTCCGAGAGCGCAGCGAGGCTCGAGACCGCCGAGACCGGCGCCAGCTTCGGGCCAGGCAGCGGCTTGCCCCGCAGGTCGAAGGCTCGGATCTCCGACGGTCCCCCCAGCTGATAGAGCACGTAGAGTCGCGTCTTGGTGGCCAGCATCCCAAGGGTCCAGAAGCCCGGCACCAGCGCGTCCTTGGCCTCGGCGATGACCAGCTTGGCCCGCGCGAGCCGGGGCTTGCCCGACAGCGGCAGCCGCAGCACCTTGCCCAGCGGCGCGTCCTTGAGGCTGATCAGGTACAGGTCGTTGCGCGGCCCGAAGATCGACTCGACGATCCGATCCTCGTAGGCAGCGAGCTTGTGCCACCTGCCCCGCCGATCGCGGAGGAAGTGCTCGAACTCGCCGCCATCGCCCTTCTGCACCAGCGCCAAGACCCGCTGGCCCTTCGGCTCGCGGCGCAGATCGTACTCGGCGATCCGCGGCATGCCCTTGCCGAGCTCGTAGCGATCCTGGTCCGTCGGCGTGCCGAGGCGGTGGTAGTAGACCTGGACGAAGAACGACTGATCCTTCTGCGGCCGCTCTTTGCCGCGGGGGTAGCGGGTGTAGAAGAAGCCCTTGCCGCGGTGGTCCCAGACCAGGTCGCCGCCGGCGGTGCCGCCGTTGACCCGCGGCACGACCTCGAACACCTCCTTGGCGCCTCTCAGCTGGTAGACGTGGACGTCGCCCGCCTCGGTGCCGCTCTTGGAGAGCGAGATCGCGACCAGCTTGCCGTCGGGCGAGGGGCGAAACCAGTCGATGTGGGTCCCGCCGGTCTTGTCGATCTCGTTCGGGTCGAGCACCACCCGTCCACCCCCGCGCTCGTCGAGCGAGGGCAGCCACTCGAGCAGCGGCTGCTGCTTCGGCGGCGCGTGCTTCAGCACCAGGTAGCCCTGGCCCACCTGGGCCACCGCGCGGTAGCTCACGCCCATTCGCTTGACCGCCGCGGCCACCTGCCGGCGGATCTTTTCGTGATCCGGCAGGGCGGCGAGGTAGCGCCGGGCGTGTTGGTCCTGCTTCGTACTCCAGGCCTTGACCTCGGGGTCGGACCAGCTCTCGAGCCAGCGGTAGTCGTCGACCACCGTGACGCCGTGGTAGGTGTCGCTGACCGGCCGACGCGCGGCCTGCGGCGGACCAGCGGCCTCCTTCGCTACGAGGTTGGCAGCAGGCGCCTTCGGCTCAGGGGCTGGCTTCGAGCTGGTAGTCGGGGTGGTCGTCGCGCAGGAACCTGCCAGCGCGGCGATTGCGAGGGTGGCGATGCGGGTCATGGCGTCGACGATAGATCATCGCCCGCAGCGATCCGATCGGCATTTGCAACCGACCGGTAAATCAGGACGATCAGAGCTGCGGGACGTCCTGGCAGTCGACACCCTCGGCGAGGGGCGCGAGGCTGTAGCGGTTGCTGCGGCTGACCAGCTGGTGCCCGTAGGCGAAGCGCTTGAGCGACGCCTTGGCGCTGAAGAACCAGCCCGCGATGGTGTCGCCGTAGATCTGCTGATCGAGCTCGAAGTCGAACGTGCCGCGAGTCGTGCCACCGAGGCCGACCGCGCCCTCGCTGTCGACGCCCGACTCGAGCCCCAGCGAGATCCGCACCCCGGCGTGGATCTCCCAGTCGTCATGGCCCTGGATCCGGATGGTGATCCCGGGCTGGCCATCGTCGTCGGCGTCGTCCTGCGCCATGCCGAGGCTGACCTCCGCCATCGTGCTCTGCAGGCCCCGCGGGCCGGCGCTCAGGGTCAGCTCGAGGGGGGGGATGCTCGCCACCGTGCGGGCGCCAAGGTAGGGCTGGTAGCCGCCAGTGCTCCGCGGCAACCAAACCGAGCAGAGCTTGACCGTCAGCCGACCGTCGCCACCGGGCTCGGCCAGCGCGTTGATCACCGTCACCGTGGTGACCTGGCTCGCGGCTCCGAAGCGTGCCTCGCGCCAGCTCTGTTCGATCTTCTCCCAGACCACCGTCGAGCGCAGCCAGAGGTGATGGGGCTGCTCGAGCACCACCGGCGGCCCGTCGGCCTTGCCACCGATGGCATGGGGATCGTCGCCCGGGTCGAGAGGCCCGCAGGCACAGAGCGCCGCCAGGCAGACGGCGATCCAGCGGACTTCGAGCGAGCGCGGCGGCATCCTCTTGGTGACTGCATGGCGGATGCCAAAGCTTTTGTTCGCTATTTCATGCGCTTGCCCGAAAGCACCGCTCCGAGATCCGGAACAGAACCCAGTTTTCGGCCACCTTGACGGCCGTCGACGGAAGGGCCGCGGCGTGGGCTTGGTTACTCCAGGCCGCCCGGGAGGTTGAGCACCATCAGCTTCGGCTCGGTCATCTCCTCGATGGCGTAGCGCGGCCCCTCGCGGCCGATGCCCGAGCCCTTGACGCCGCCGTAGGGCATCTGGTCGACGCGGAAGGTCGAGACGTCGTTGACCTGCAGGCCGCCGACCTCGATCTCCTCATAGGCGCGCATGATCCGGTTCATGTTCTGCGTGAAGACCCCGGACTGGAGGCCGAAGTCGGTGTCGTTGGCGAGCGCGATCGCCTCGTCGAAGTCGTCGTAGGCCGCGATGGTGATCACCGGCGCGAACAGCTCCTCGCGGTTGACGCTCATCTCCGGCCGGGTCTCGGTCAGCGCGGTGGGCTCGAACATCGTGCCCTCGCACTGACCGCCGACGACGATCTTCGCGCCGCCCTCCACCGCGTCCGAGACCTTCTTGCTGGCTTCGGCCGCGGCCCAGCGATCGATCATCGGCCCGACCTCGACCTCGGGGTCGCGCGGGTCACCGAACTTGATCTGACGGATCTTCGTCACCAGCTGCTCCAGCGTCGCCTGGTAGATCGGCCGGTGCAGCAGCACCCGCTGGACCGAGATGCAGTTCTGCCCGGCGTTGGTGTAGCCGCCGGTGACGATCCGCGAGACGGCATAGTCGATGTTGGCGTCCTCGTGCACGATCGCCGCGGCGTTGCCGCCGAGCTCGAGGCCCACGCCCTTGCGACCGGCGACGGCCTTGAGGTGCCAGCCGACCTCCGAGCTGCCGGTGAAGGTGAAGTAGGCGATGCGCGGGTCTCGGACCAGCTGCTCGGCCTTGGCCCCCGGGGTGGTGACCACGCTCAGCGCTTCCTCGGGATAGCCGGCCGCGAGCACCAGCTCGCCGAGCAGCAGGGCCGAGAGCGGCGTGGCCGAGGCGGGCTTGAGCACGAACGAGTTGCCCGCGGCGATCGCCGGGGCGAGCTTGTGGCAGGCGAGGTTCAGTGGGTAGTTGAACGGCGCGATGCCGAGCACCGGCCCGAGGGGCAGGTGGCGGACGAAGCCGAGGCGCCCCTCACCGGCGGGGGTGACGTCGATCGGGATGATCTCGCCGTTGATCCGCTCGGCCTCGACCGCCGAGAGCCGCACGGTCTCCATCGCCCGCTCGGTCTCGCCGCGAGCGACGTTGCGGGTCTTTCCGCCCTCGAGGGTCAGGACCTCGACCATCTCGTCGAAGCGCGCGGCCAGCTGCTCGTGCAGCCCGTAGAGGATCTTCGCCCGGGCGTGGGCCGGCAGCTTGCGAGTGATCTCGAAGCCCTCGACCGCCGAGGCGACTGCCTCTTGCAGCTCGGCGTCGCCCGCCTGGTAGACCTCAGCCACCACCTGGTCGTCGTAGGGGAACTTGACGGGCTTGAGCTGGTCGCTCTGGCGCGGCTTGCCGGCGATCAAGAACTCGTATTGCCTGGTCATGCTCGGCGCTCCTTGCTCATCGTTTGTTCAGGGCCCCGATCAGCTTGCCCCCGATCAGGTTGTCATTGTCGTCGAACTCGATCGACAGCGGGCCGTCGACCGCCGCGACCTCCGACCGCCCGTCGAGCTGCGGCAGGCAGGCCGAAGAGACGATGATCCGCGTCAGCTCGAGGGTGTTGCGGATCCAGACCAGCCGGTGGTCTGCCACCGCGTCGTGGCCGGCCATCGGGATCGCCACCGCCAGCGCCTCCCGGTCGCTGTCGAAGGTCATCGGGATCTTGCACGCGTCGGTGCGGTAGGCGGTCTGAGAGTTGAGGTGCAGCGCGCCGAAGTCGATTCGATCGACCAGCCG
>JAUVBO010000933.1 GCA_030591195.1 Pseudomonadota bacterium | reverse complement strand
GAAGAGATGGACTTCATCAAGAACACCGCGGAGACCTTCGGCTACGCCTAGGCGGTGGTCGAGGCGTTCATCGGCTGGATGCGCGAGGGGATCGAGTGGGAGCAGCGTGGCGCCGAGCTCGCCGCCGAGATGTAGCTCCCGGGAAGCAGACCGAGGCGGGGAGGTGAGCCTCCGGCGCCAGAGGTCACTCGCCGCGATGTCACGACGCCCCGACTGGCTCAAGGTCCGGCTACCCGGCTCGGGCCGCTACTACGAGGTGCGCAAGCGCCTCGGCCAGCTCAAGCTGCACACCGTCTGCAGCGAGGCGCGCTGCCCGAACATCGCCGAGTGCTGGGGGAGCGGCACGGCGACCTTCATGATCCTCGGCAAGGTCTGTACCCGCGGCTGCCGCTTCTGCGACGTGGCCTCGGGCCAGCCTCCCGCGCCGCCGGATGCCGACGAGCCGCAGCGCGTGGCCGAGGCCGTGGCGCGGATGCAGCTGCGCTACGCGGTGATCACCTCGGTCGATCGCGACGATCTCGTCGACGGCGGAGCCGAGCACTTTGGTCGAGTGGTGGCGGCCGTGCTCGCGCGAAACCCGGAGGTGCTGGTCGATCTGCTGACGCCCGACTTCGGCGGCGACCGGGAGCTGGTGTCCCGGGTCGCCAGCTGCGGAGCCCACGTGCTCGGCCACAACCTCGAGACGGTGCGTCGGCTGACGCCCGCCCTGCGCGACCGCCGCTGCGACTACGACCGGAGCCTCGAGGTGCTCACCACCTTTGGCGAGGCCGACCCGATGCTGGTCGTCAAGTCCTCGCTGCTGCTCGGGCTCGGCGAGACCCCGGCGGAGATCGCCGAGGCGCTCGCCGACCTCCGGCGCGCCGGGGTCCACTGGGTGACCCTTGGTCAGTACCTTCAGCCCTCGCGCAAACACGCCGAGGTCGAGCGTTATCTGCCGCCAGAGGCGTTCGAGGGCCACGCCCGCCAGGCCCGCGCGCTCGGCTTCGAGTTGGTCACCGCCGGGCCGCTGGTGCGCAGCTCCTACCGCGCGGCAGAGGCCCAGGTGGATCGGCTGATCGCCAAGCGCCGTGCAACATTGCCGGTGGCCAAAAACGAGCGCCGGCAGTAAGATCGTCCCGATCGAATGAGTGAAGCTCGAAGGGTCCAGGCCAAGGGAATCATTGCTGACCTGCGGCGCCATCCCCGGGTCGCCTACCAGTCGGTGGTGGGCGATGAGGAGAAACTGGCGTGCATGCGGGACTCCTTTCCGCTGCTGGTGCCCTTTGGTGAGATCCAGTCCTATGCGGGGTTCATCCCGGTGCTCGACTGGGACCACCATCTGCCATCACACTCCGTGATCTTAAGGGTTTACGCCTACTACACTCGCGAGTCGCTGGCCGCGGGCGCCAGCGAGGTCAACGCCCGGACGATCAGGATCGATCAGCAGAGCAAGTTTCCCGAGTTCGACGTGCCGGACTACTCGGGCATCCGCGCGGACGAGGCCTACGACGCCGAAGTCGGCATCGACTCCGGCGAGGTGTCGCGGGTGCGCCTGGTCAGCACCTGGCGGCGGAGCATCGACACCTCCGACGCCAGCAGCGCCGTGCGGGTGGCCCGCAGCTCGGCCGAGTTCCGCGAGTTGGTGGAGCAGTCGAGCCAGCGGCCCGACTACCTCGGCGACCTCGAGGCCGTCAGCTGGACACCTCCCTGCGAGAGCAGCTTCGACATCTGGACCATCGACTGCTGGTACCTGATGCACCTCGACACGTCGGTGGGCAAGGGTCGCAGCTTCCTCGTCGACTCGGCCGTCGAGGCGGTGGTCGGCGTGAGGGAGTTCGTCGTCCGCTCCGGCTAGACCGCACGCATTGGCTTCCGAACGGCCCGTGGCGTCCACCTCGCGCAGCCGGGCGCCCATGCCGAGCTTCAGCACCCGCGGCGCGGGGTCGGGACAGCTCGTCAGGTCGACGTAGCAGGCGGCGCAGACCGGTCTGCCGCAGCTCGAGCAGACCTGACGCGCTCCGAGCCGCTGGCAATGGCGGCACCCCACCGCCCCCGGCGTCTTCGGCAGCATGGCTCTATTGTGACAGACGTCGCCAGTGATTTCCCTGGAGGACCCGCGACCACCCAGACTCAGCGACCAGGAGACCGCGGACGGTCGATCCACTACAATGAAAGGATGTGGCGAGCGCTCGCGTTCTTCGTCGCGCTGGTGTGGCTGCCTGGCTGCGACGCGACCCTCGGGTCGGCGGCCGATGGAGCCACCTCGGGCGACGCGGCCGTCCCGGGTGACAGCGCGACGCCGGCAGACGATGGCGCCGAGGTCCCCGGAGACGGCGCGCCGGACCTGGGAGGCGACGGGGCCGCGGGCGATGGCCCAGCCGGCGACGCGGCGGCGGCGGGCGGCAGGAACCTCGCCGGCAGCCACACCGAGCGGGTGACCGCACCCTGCTCGCTGCAGCTTGGACCGGGCGATGTCGACCAGGCCCAGCAGGCCCAGCCAGGCGACGTGGTCTGCTTCGAGCAAGGGGTATACCCGACGCTGAAGCTCTCGGGGCTCAAGGGCACCGCGGCCGAGCCGATCGTCTTTCGCGCCGTGCCCGGCAAGGAACGCCAGGCGACCTTCACCAAGGGGGCCATCGGCTCGGGCCATGGCCTCTACCTCGAGCTCTCCGAGCACGTCCACGTCTACGACCTGCGGCTGGCCGACTCGCAGAAGGGGATCGACGTGATGAGCAGCAGCCACTGCCGGGTCGAGGGGCTGCTGATCGAGGACATCGGCCAGG
>JAUVBO010000820.1 GCA_030591195.1 Pseudomonadota bacterium | reverse complement strand
GGTTCAGCCCGTCGCCGCCCACCGTGGCCGCGATCTGGATCGCCGCGGGTCCCTGGACCGCGATCAGCCCACACTCGTCACTGATGTTGCGCAGCTCGACCTGGTCGTCGCCGGCGGTGTGTTGGACGAACCAGTCGTAGTCCTTGGCGACGTTCGACGCGTTGACCACGACGAGGAACTCCTCGGGGCCGCGGCGGTAGACCAAGCAGTCGTCGACGATGCCGCCGTCCGCGTAGCAGATCGGGGTGTAGAGGATCGCCTGGTCCGCGAGGCTGGTGACGTTGTTGGTTACCAGCCGGTCCACCGCGCCCAGCGCACCCGGGCCGGTGAAGAGCACCTCGCCCATGTGGCTGACGTCGAAGAGGCCCGCAGCCTGGCGCACCGTCCTGTGCTCGTCGAGGATCCCGCTGTACTGCAGGGGCATCAGGAAACCGGCGAACTCGACCATGCGCCCGCCGGCCTGGCGGTGAGTCTCGGTCAGCGGTGTCAGTCGCGCCTCGGCGTCCTTGTCGTGAGTCTGCTTGTCGTCGTCCGTCATTGGCTAACCCGCCGGCAGCATAAAACAACAACCACGCGGGTCAAGGGCGAAACCGTGCCACATCTCTGCCCCGCCCACCGCGCCTCGAGCTCCTTTGCGGTTGGTCGGCAGCGGCGCAGGGTGCAAGATGGGCGACGATGAGCACCGAGCGGCACAACCGGACCGCCTGGGACGGGCGGATGGCGGGGCACCTCGAGAGCTGGCAGGTCGGCTTCAGCGACCGGCCTGCGGGCATGGGCTATCTGATTCGCTACGGCCTCGAGGCCCCCTTGCCCGGGGCGGGCGGCCCGGTGGCGCAGCTTGCCTTTGCCCGCTTCGACGCCGAGAAGCCCTCCGCAAACCTGGCGCTCGTGCGTCAGGTGCCGCTCGAGCAGGCCGGGTTGGGCAAGGTGGGCGACGACGTTCCCTGGCAGGTGGCCCTGGCGGGGGGGACCGTCAGCCACGACGCGTTGTCGGGGGAGATCGTCACGGCGGGCCATACGGCAAGGTGGGACCTCCGCTTCCAGCCCGCGGTCCAGCCTCACGTCTACCTGCCGCAGGCGGCCTACGGCGGGCGTCGCCTGTGGTCGATGAAGCTGGTGGCGCCCAACCCGGCGATCCACGTCACCGGGCAGGTGGAGATCGACGGGCAGGAGGTGCAGGTCGACGGTGCGCCAGGGTGTCAGATGCACGCCTGGGGGAGGGACCACCTCCCGGCCTGGGCCCTCGGATACTGCAACGCCTTCCGCGAGGACGCCACGGCCGCGCTCCAGGTGCTTTCGCTGCAGCCTCGTGCGGGGCGGCTGTTCGAGGCGCTGCCCCGGGTCACACCGGTGGCCGTGTACCTGGGCGGAGAGGTCTATGATTTTTGCTCCTGGCCCGAGATTGTCTTTTCCCGGGGCCGGTGGGAGACGGGGACGCTGCGCTTTGCCGCCACTGGGCACCACGTCAAGCTCAAGGGCGAGCTTCGCGCGCGACCGGAGGACCTCTTCCGCGCCAAGCTTGGCGACCCGGGCGGCAAGCCAGTCTACTGCCACGCCACGGAGGTTGCCGACGCGGTGGTGACGATCTGGACCCGCCGTTCGCGGCTGTCGCGCTTCCGGCAGCTATGTCGGCTCACCAGTAGGTCGGCGGCCCATCTGGAACACGGCGGACAGGATCCCGACCCGCTGATCGACCGCCCCTACGAGCTCGCGCCCCCGTCAAGTCGAGGGTAGCGAAGCTCCTGAGGCCCCCGGTCAGCGGGGGCGTTCGAGGTAGGTCACCAGCGACCGGGCCATCTCGTCGGCCACTCGCCGAGCGCGCGGGATGTGTCCCGGGGGGAGCTGCGTGATCAGGATCGAAAAGACCAGTCGCTTGCGGCTCGCCGACGCGCCGGCAAGGCCCGAGAGGGCGACGACCGCGGCGAGGGTGCCGGTCTTGGCCCGGATGTAGCCCTCGGCGCCGGTTCCGTGAAAGCGGCTGGTCAAGGTTCCGTCGACGCCTGCGGTGGCGAGCGCGGAGACGTAGTCGGCCCCGTAGCGAAAGTTGCTCGCCGCCGCGCGGAGCACGGTGGTCAGCTGGCGCGGCGACAGCCGGTTCCCCTCGTACAGTCCGGAGCCGTTCTTGAGCTGGTAGCTACCGGCGCGGATCCTCAGCCCCTCGAGGTAACGACCGGTGACCCGGAGCCCTTTGGCCCAGCTGCCGGGGGCGCCATGGACCTCCGCGCCGAGGACCTTGAGCAGCATCTCGGCGACGAAGTTGCTGCTGGTCTTGGTCATGTAGCGAATCACCGTGCCGAGGGGTGGCGAGCGGTGGACCGCGAGAGGCTTGATCCGACGCGGCACCCGTCCGCTGCGGACCCGCGGGGCGCGCAGGCGCACGCCGCGCCGCTGGAGCAGGTCGAGCAGCGTCCTCCCCGCGAGCAGCGCCGGGTGCTCGATCCGGCGCCGGTGCCAGCGGCCGCGGTAACCCACGCGCAGGCGGCCGGTGATGACGAGGGCGGTAGCGTTGCCGGCCGGCTTGGTACGGACCTTGAGGTAGCTGCGGCGACGGCGCCCGACTGTCGTCGTCCGGTTGCCGATCTTGAAGTAGCTGCTGTGCGGTCGGATCACCAGCCGCGTCGGTGATCCCGGCGCTGGACCGCCAAAGACCTTCACCGCCACGGCGTTCTCGTGGATCGACAGCGGCGCGACGAGGGGGCGGTAGTACATGTCCGTCTGCCGCGTCTCGTACAGCGGCGCGAGCCGCTGGCGGTCGAAGTAGCTCTCGTCGAGCCGCAGCCCACCGCGGATCTCGCGAATCCCGGCATCGTACACCGAGCAGGCGAGGCGCCAGAGGTCTCCCTCGCCGAGGGTCGGATCGCCAAAACCCTTCAACAGCAGCGGCCCGGTGACGACCGCGCCGCTCCGATCGCCCTTGCGCAGGTAGAGCGCAGTGCGGAAACGGTAGGCGGGGCCGAGGTAGGCCAGGGCGGCTGCGGCGGTGACGAGCTTGACGTTCGAGGCCACCGGCACCACCCGGCCGGCGTTCCGCTCGACGAGCGTCCGACCGGTGTCCAGCTCGGTGACCGACAGGCCGACCTTCGCGCCGCCGAGTCGCCGGT
>JAUVBO010000783.1 GCA_030591195.1 Pseudomonadota bacterium | reverse complement strand
TCAGAGTCACACCGTGCTGCACCGCCTGCTCGACGTCTACTCCGGCGCCGGCCAGTGGGAGCAGACGGTCCAGCTTTGTGACCGGCTGGCGGAGGCGGAGCCGGACGCCAAGAAGCGGGCGAAGTACCACCACACGGCGGCGGTGATCTACCGGGATGAGCTCGCCGATCCCGAGCAAGCGGTCCGCCGCTTCAACAAGGCGCTCGATGACGATCGCGAGATGCTCAAGGCCTTCGAGGCGATCGACAAGCTCTGCACCGAGCGTCGCGACTGGAAGCGGCTCGAGCGCGCCTACGGGCGGATGCTCCAGCGCCTGCCCCAGGACGGCCACCGCCAGCTGAAGGTGACCCTCTGGCACAACCTCGGCGAGGTGCTGCGCTCGCGCAGGCGAGACTTCGAGACCGCCGCGGCCGCCTTCGAGGCCGCCCAGCGGCTCGACCCGGACAACCTCGAGCGCAAGCAGATCCTCGCCGAGCTCTACCTGAGCCTCGGCGCCGCAGGGGCGCCCCAGGCGCTGGCGATCCACCACGATCTGCTGCGGCGCTGGCCCCAGCGGATGGACCTCTATCACACGCTGGTCCGGCTCTACATGGAGCAAGGGCAGTACGACCCGGCCTGGTGTCTCTGCGCCGCGCTGCGGTTCCTGCGTCAGGCCAACGGCCAGGAGCAGGAGTACTACGAGCAGTACGCGGTGCTGGCGCAGGCTTCGTCGCGGGCCAGCGACGAGCTCTGGCGCCGCGAGATCGTCCACCCCGACGTCGACCAGTGTCTGAGCGGGATCTTCGGGCTGCTAGCCCCGGCGGCCGCGACGTTGACGGCGCGCCCCCACGCGGACTTCAACCTCAAGCGGAAGAACCGCTGCGACCTGAGCACTGAGCAGTCCTTCGTCGCGCGGATGTTCTCCTATGTCGCCTCGATCTTCGGCCTGCCGGCCGGGGAGCTGCACCTGCGCCCGGACTTCGAGGCCGGCTTGCTGATGGCGCACACCGTCGATGTCCCCTCGTTCGTCGCCGGGGCGCCGGTGCTCGAGGGAGGACGCGAAAAGGAGACCGCCTTCCTCGTCGCCAAGCAGCTGGCCTTCCTGAGGCCGGAGTACTTCCTCCGCAATGCCCTGGCGACCCAGTCGCACCTACACGTGCTGCTGCTGGCGGCGATCAAGCTGACCCGGGGCGACGGCTTCATGCTCCCGCCCGGGCAGGAGGCGCCCGTGGAGCGGATGGTCTCGCACCTCCGCAAGCACCAGCTGCACCCGGGGCAGCTCGAGCAGCTCGGCCTGCTGGTGCGCGAGGTCAAGCTCGAGCGGGTCGATCTGGCGGCCTGGTGGCGCGGCGCCGAGCTGACGGCCGAGCGCGTCGGGTTGATCGTCTGCGCCGACCCCCACGTCACCGCGCAGATGATCGGCGCCGAGTGCGAGGGCAACCAGACCCAGGCCAAGGAACGGATCGCCGAGATGGTGCGCTTCTCCGTCAGCGAGGAGTACTTCAAGATCCGGCGCGAGCTGGGGCTCGCGATCGGATAAGGTGGCATCTCTCCGAGGCCCCCGTCGCCAGCCACCTACCGCGTCTTCTGGGCCTTGCCCGTCATGGGGACGAAGCGGACGCCGAACAGCCGCTGGCGCCGGTAGCCGCGGGCGGTGCGGGTGACCCGCACCAGCTCCTGGGCCTGCCAGGCGCGGCCCACCGGGGCTACCAGGACGCCGCCGATCTTGAGCTGAGTCAGCAACGGCTGGGGAATCTTCGGTGGGGCCGCGGTGAGGAGGATCGCGTCGAAGGGCGCCTTGGCGGGCCAGCCGGAGTAGCCGTCGCCGATACGTACCGTGACGTTGCGATAGCCGAGCCGGCGGAGCCGCTGGCGGGCCTGCCGGCCGAGGGAAGGGACGATCTCGATCGAGTAGACCTGCTTGACCAGCTCGGCGAGCACCGCCGCCTGGTAGCCCGATCCGGTGCCGATTTCGAGAACCCTGGCGTTGCGTCGCTGCGCCAGCGCCTCGGTCATGTAGGCGACGACGTACGGCTGACTGATCGTCTGTCCCTTTCCGATCGGCAGGGGGTGGTCGCCGTAGGCCCGGCGCCGGTGGGCGGCCGGCACGAAATGATGTCGCGGCACCCGACCCATGGCGGCGAGCACCCGCCGGTCCTTGACTCCCCGGGCCTCGATCTGGCTCAGGACCATCCTCGCTCGGGCGGCACGCAGGTCGCGGTCAGCGCGCGCGGGGCGCAGCTCGAGGCAGCCAGTGCCGATGGCACAGACGACCAGCAAGGTGGAGAGGTGAAGCGCCGAGGGTGGCGGGGACACGGGCGCGCTAGCGGATGAAGGCGCTGGCCATGCAGCAGGCCGTGGGGATGCACATGATCGACCACATCAATAGCATCACGCCGAGCAGGCAGCCGAGGGCTGCAGCCGCGTAGGCCGGGGCCTTTTCCTGCGAGGTGCCGTTCATCAGCGGCAGGCCGACGTACAGAATGTATCCCCCGTACCCGAGCCCGCCCAGCATCCCGACCCAGGCCAGCCCCTGGAAGGTGGTGATCGCAAGCACTTGGCCGAGCCAGGTGGGGATGATGATCGTCGCCAGCTTCATCGACTGGCCGATGTCCTTCTGTCCGCCGAAGGTCGGCGCGAAGGCGTCGATCAGGTAGCCGAGGATGATCCAGGAACCGATGCTCATCCCGTACTGGAGCACGACGGCGAAGAGCATCGCGGCGAAGTAGCGCCCGAAGATGCCCAGCCCCAAGAAACCCTGGCGCATGCCGCCGAGCAGGCCGACGCCGAGCAGGGTGGCCACCGCTGGGATCGCCGCGAGGATCAGCATCGTCGGCAACAGCGACTTGATGTCCCCTGGCTCTGCGATCATCTCCTCCCAGTATTCCTGGGGCTTGACGATCATCTTGATGGTGCGCGGAATTACCTGAGCTAGCATGGCCACTTCCTTGCCGGCCGTCTTGGTCGTCGCGGGGTCGAGCTGGGCCGCGCGTAACAGGGGCCGTGGTCAGTTGGCGAAGACGCGCTCGAGCTCCTTTTCGGTCTTCGTGGGGCTCATCTTGCGGGCAACGGAGAGTTCCTTGACGATCAGGTTGCGGGCCGTGTCGAGCATTCGCCGCTCGCCGAAGGAGAGGGTCTTGGTCGACTTGAGGCGGCAGAGATCCCGGTAAACCTCGGCGACTTCGAACAGCGAGCCGGTCTTGATCTTCTCCATGAAGCCACGG
>JAUVBO010000731.1 GCA_030591195.1 Pseudomonadota bacterium | reverse complement strand
TGGCAGCGATGATCGACCACCTCGAGGCCGACGATTACTTCGGCGTGGTGCTCTTCGAGAGCCAGGCTCACCTCGGCAAGCCCCTGTCGAGCGTTGGCCAGACGAACATGGGCGCGATCAAGAACCACATCCTGCAGATCGCGCCGCGTGGCGGCACCAACATGGCCGCCGGCTACGCCAAGGGCACCGAGCTGTTCGCCCAGGTGGCGGGCGCCGACCCGGCGGTCTACGAAAACCGCATCATCTTCCTCACCGACGCGATGCCCAACACCGGCGAGACGGGCAAGGACTCGTTGCTGGGGATGGTCACGGCCAACGCGCAGCAGAAGATCTACACCACCTTCATCGGCGTCGGCGTCGACTTCAACAGCACCCTGGTCGAGGCGATCACCAAGGTCCAGGGCGCCAACTACTACGCGGTGCACAGCGAGGAGAAGTTCAAGGCGCGGATGGACGAGGAGTTCGACTTCATGGTCACCCCGCTGGTCTTCGACCTCAAGCTCACCTTCGCCTCGGCGGGCTTCGCGATCGACGAGGTCTATGGCTCGCCCGAGGCGGACCAGGCCACCGGGGTGCTGATGCAGGTCAACACCCTCTTCCCGTCGAAGGTCGAGGACGGCCAGACCAAGGGCGGGGTGGTGATCCTCAAGCTCACCCAGACGGGAAGCGACAAAAAGATCGACCTCTCGGCGAGCTACCAGGACCGCGAGGAGCAGGCCTACAGCACCGCCGCGCCGGTCACCTTCGACGCCCAGCTCGACGTGGCGCCGAACACCGGCATCCGCAAGGCGATCCTGCTGTCGCGCTACGTGCGGCTGATGAAGGCCTGGATCGCCGACGAGCGCGCGCTGTCGGGCGCCCAGCCCTCCGGCGACGGCCAGTGGGAGCGCGAGACGTTGCCGCTGTCGGTCATCGCCACGTCGCAGGCGCAGAAAAAGACCTTCCTCACCCAATTCAATGCCGAGGCCGCTGCCCTCGCTGACCCGGACCTCGATCGCGAGACCAAGATCCTCGACAAGCTCGCCAACCTGTAGCCGCACGATCTGGTGACCTCATCGCCCGATGAGCGCTCAGAAGATCCTCCGGGTGGCGATCTGCTTCGCCGGCGCCACGCTGCTGCTCGGCGCCAACTGCGGCCAGCGGGGCAACGATGCCTGGACCGGCTACGACGACGACCTCGACCTCAATGGCACCTGGCGACTCGAAGCGCTCCTCGAGGGCACAGGGCGCGCGGCCGTTCCGCCACATCCAGCTCGGCCGCGATGGCGACACCGTCGACGGCTGGCGCACCACCGGAGTCGCTGAGAGCAGCACCAGCAAGGACCTCAAGCTGAGCTTCGTCGTCGACTGGGGCGCGGGCAACCGGGTGACGTTCGCCGGCGAGGCCACGCCGCCACCCCAGGGCGATCCGAACAACCACCTCGGCGGCACCTTCGTCGATCTCGAGCGCCGGGTCGAGCTGACCTTCCCCGGCGGTGAGCAGGTCAGCGGCAGCTTCACCGACATTCGTACCCGCTGAGCAGGCGCCGAACGACCGGAGGCCGAACGAATGGCCACCGGCACATCGGTTACGAGCTCGACCGTAAATGCGAGCCCCGGTGAAGTGGCCGGCGGATCGGCCACAAGCTCGACGGTCGAGGTGAGCCACGACGAAGTGGCCGGCCTTTCGGCCACAACGCGCTAGATCAGCCCAACACACGCAGCAGTGGCCGAATTCTAGGCCACAACTCGCTGGGTTGGCCTCACCTCAAACGAAATGGCCGATTGACCGGCCACAACTCCCGAGGTACCGCCACGCCCGTCAAGAACCGCCAAGGGAGAGCCTAGCGGGAGTGGCCGCTCGAATGGCCGGAGGTGACGGCCCAGCTGCGTTGGTCTAGAGGCCGAGGAGGCGCCGGAGGCTGAAGCCGCCGCCTCGGTGGCGGTGGCGGGAACGGAGCGGGCGGACCTCGACCGCGATCCGGTCACTCGAGCGGGACATGGCGATCTGCCCGGTGACGCCGGCGGCGATAGCCGCGCGGGAGGCGTCGATGAACATCTGGCCGACGAGCTTGTCACCAGCCGCGCCGAGCTTGTTCGGTGCGCCGGCTTCCTTCGAGGCCAGGGCGACGAAGCCGTCGCGGGTGCGGTAGAGCTGGTATCCGTTGCCGGGCAGGGTCTTGGGCACCCTGTCGTTGCCCTGCTGTCTTTCGAAGGCCGCCCAGTCGCGCGACGACGCCTTGCGTCGGGCGACGCCGTGCACGTGAAGGGTCCCCACCGTCAGCGCGCCGCCGGGCATATTGACGAAGGCCTCGGTGGGCTGACCCGGAACCCGTGACGCGAGGGCCTCGAGGGTCCCGCGGACCATCCGACCGAGGTGCGCCGCCTTGTCGGGTTTGACCCGGTGCAGCCAGCTGACGTTCTCGCGGCCGCCGCCCGAGCGGGTGGGCGTCGGGATGCCGAGCAGGTGGTTCTGCCCGCCGATGCTCTGGATCACGACGAACTTCGAGGCGCGGTCCTCGGGACGCTGGGCGCTGCCGCCCTGGTCGAAGGCGACGATGGTGAACTTCTTGGTCTTGTAGCCCGCGAGGATCTTCTGCGGCAGCAGCGCGGCGGCGAGTCCCTTGCCCGCCCGGGCGCGGCTCTCGAGCCGGTCGAGGATCGCTCGTGGCTTGCCGCCGCGGTCCATCGCTCGCTGCTCGCTGCGATTGACCCGTTGGCGAGAATCGCGGCCGGGACGGAAAAACGAAACGATGTTGCTGAAGATGTTGGCCTTGGCTGCCGCCGGGTTGGCGGCGAGCAGGCTCGCGCCGAGCACCAGGAGCAGGGGCAGGCGGTGGGTTGTGCGATAGCTGCTCATACGCCCTGGCACGAAGCACGCTCCGTGCCGAGGGATAACACCCCGAGATCGCGTGGGTCAGCGCGGTGAGGGCGTGGCTACTGTTGCCGCCGATCCCCCGATTTTGCGGAGGCCGAAGGGTGGCTCAGGTTTGGCCGATGCCGGGGTGATCTTGAGGTACTTGCCAGCGAGGTGCATCGGGGTGGCGCCCCGATCGACTGCCGTGATCACTGACATCGCCGTCGGGTCGCCGACGTCGATCACGCTCAGCGAGCTCTTGGTGCCGAGGTAGACCAGATCGCCGGCGATGGCCAGCGCGGCGCCCTTGAGCGTCGCGGCGAGCTCGCCGAGCCTCTTCGGCGCGCAGCGCCGGCGCAGAGAGGCGAGGCGCGCTCACTGGTGTACCTCCCGTAGCGGTGGCGTCGCGAATCGACTTGTGCGAGACACCGTCTTCCTTCTGGTAAGAAGCCCCTGACCATAACGCGGCTCCGGCCGGGATCGCCTAGGGGTGGTCGAGGACCC
>JAUVBO010000859.1 GCA_030591195.1 Pseudomonadota bacterium | reverse complement strand
AGCGGACCATCGGGCGGACCTTGGCGTGGCGCGGGGCGAGCTCGACCAGCGCGCCGAGCACGATCGCCGTGCTGCGCACGTCGTCGCTCATGTACCAGCTCAGCGCGGCGCCGTCGGGCTCGCTGACGAACCCGCGGCGTCCCTTCTCGATCTTCACCGTCTCCGCCAGATCCTTGACCAGCGCCTTGACCGTGACGTTGCGGCGCCCGAGGGAGGCGCCGAGGGCGCGGGCGAGGAAGGCGAGTCCGAAGCGCGGCAGCTTCTCCTGGCCCTCGCGCAGCTTGATCGCCAGCTGGGCGTCGCGCTTGCTCGCCAGCTGGGAGAGGACGTAGACCGAGAAAGCCTTGACGCCGAGCTCGCCGCCCTCGTGGTAGACGTCACCCTCGCGGGTCGGCTGCTCGAGGGACTTCTTCAGGTAGCGCACGCCGTCGTCGATCCGCCGGTCGCTGACCGGGTGGCCGGCGCGGCGGGCGAGGTGCAACCCCCACAGGGCGTAGGCCGTGTAGTAGGGCTCGGCGCGACCACCGGGCCAGAGCGAGTAGCCGCCGACGGACGTCTGGTGGCGGCCGATCTTGGCGATGCCGATGCGCAAGAAGCGCTGCAGGGCCGGCCCCTCGAGACCACCGAGGTCGAGGGTCTTGGCCAGCTCGCTGACCATCAACATCGGGATCACCTTCGAGGTGGTCTGCTCGAGGCAGCCGTAGGGGTAACGGATCAGATCCCGCAGGCCGTTCTCGATACCGGCCAGGCCATCGGGATCGAACCAGAGGTCGACCATCGCCGTGGCGAGCAGGGCGCCCTTGGGCAGCTTCGCCGACAGCGCGGTCACGGCGCCGCTGCGGACCGAGCCCTTCTTGATCTTCTTCGCCTCCTTCGACGAGGGGTGCCGGACCGGCAGCGTCAGCTCCACGGCGTCGCGCTCGGCGCCGAGGGTCACCGCGAAGCGTACCTTGGCCGTGCCCGCGTCGCGCGCCCGCATGGCGAAGCGGACGAAGGCGCGACCCCCCTTTTCTACCTGCACCCGCTGCTTGGCTGGCCCCTCGAGCTCGAGTCCCTCGACGAAGGCGCTGACCTCGGCGCTGCCCGCCGCCTCGGTGTGGTTGTGCACCACCACCCCACCGCGGGCGATGTCGCCGACGGTGACGAAGCGCGGCAACGCGCCGTGCAGCTGCAGCGGCTTGGCCACGGTGAAGCGCTTGTCGGCCGAGCCAAAGCGCTCGCCGCTGTCGGCGGCGACGGCCATCAGTCGAAAGGCCGTCAGGTTGTCGGGCGCCTGGAACCGGACCTTCACCACCCCCTGGCCGTTGGTCAGCAGCTGGGGTTTCCAGACCGCCGTGGCCATGAAGCGCGAGCGGACCGTGCCCGGTCGCGAGCCGCCGTCACCGCCGGTGGCGAGCCGCTCCTCGTTTGGTGCCGGCAGCTGCATCAGCCGGTGGTACTGGGTCGCGGTGACCACCCCGAGACCCCACGGCGCGTAGAACACCGGCATCGGGTCGGGGGTTTTGTAGGCGATCAGCGACAGGACGCCTTCGTCGGCGGCGGCGAGGGAGACCTCGGCGCGCACCGGCTTCCCCTTGTCGTCGGTGACCTTGATCGTGGCGGTCACCTCCTCGCGGGGCCGGTAGCTGTCGCGCTCGGGCTGCACGGTGACCTTGAGCCGCCGGGAGCCGACCTCAACCGGCAGGTTGATCAGCCCCATTCGCAGCACCGGCAGGCCGCGCTTGCCCTGGCCGGTGCGTCCCTGGACCAGCGTGATCGAGGCGTAGACGTTCGGTCCGTAGCTCTCCTTGATCGGCAGCTCGATCTGCTTGCTGCCCGGCTTGAGCGAGAAGAGCCGCCGCTCGAGCACGCCTCCGCGCTCGATGGTCAGCAGGCCGAGGGCCTTGCCGAGGTGGGTCTTGAGCAGCAGCTTGGCCGTGTCGCCCGGCCGGTAGCGCTTCTTGTCGGCGATGACGTCGAAGTTGAGCGCGTCGTTCGCCTCGTAGGCCGCCACGCCGCCGCCCCAGGCCCAGAGCTCGGTGGCGCTGACGGTCTTGCGGCGCTTGCCGTCCTGTCCCTCGATGATCACCCAGTGCTCGCCCGATCGCGGCGGGGTGAAGCTGATCTCCGCCCTGCCGTCAGCGCCGATCGACAGCTCCTTCTTCAGCACCGTGACCTTCTTGCTCTGGCAGCGGTACGAGCCCCGGTACCCCCAGGTCTCCCAGGCGCAGGACCAGTCCTTGCGCTCGACCCTGAGCTTCGCCCGGGCGGCGACTCGCTTGCCGGCCGGGTCGACGGCCACCAGGCGCAGCCGCTGCGGCCGACCGACCTCGATCATCCACTCGGCCGAGTCGATCCCGAGGTAGAGCGCCGACGGGTGGACCGGCACCGACATCGACTTGGCGATCACCTGGTTCGACTCGTCGGTCACCTCGGCCTGGATCAGGTAGTCCACCGGGTTCGGCACGTCCGAGCGGATGACCTTCAGCGTGAACGGCGAGCGCCCCTGCTTGTCCAACCGGCCGTGGCCGTCGGTGACGTGGCTCTGAGAGGTGCTCGAGCGCTCGGACCAGGGTGACCAGCGCCGCTCGTCGTGGAAGGTATAGCGCGGCAGGTCGGCGAAGCGCGGCGTGCGCGGCCGGCTGTGCACGCGCCAGGCGATCTTGCCGCCGCGCACCGGCGCTCCATAGAAGTACTTGCCATCGGCCTCGGCGCGGATCCGGTCACCGACGACGTAGTAGGGCCGGTCGAGCTTGCCGCCGACCTCGAAGGTCGCCGGCCGGTACTCCTCCACCGCGAAGGTCCGCGAGAAGGTGCCCAGCTTTAGCTCGGCGACGGCCTTGTAGTCGCCGAGCCGCGCGTCGCCGGGCAGGGCGAAGTCGAGGGCGAAGCCGCCGAAGCGGCTGATCTTCAGCTCCCGCTCGAGCACCGTGTCGCCCCGGGGGTCCTCGACGCGCACCTTGACCTGCCGCTGGTCGGGGACCCGCAGGCCGCGGCCGAGGTGCAGCACCCGGGCCAGACCCTT
>JAUVBO010000016.1 GCA_030591195.1 Pseudomonadota bacterium | reverse complement strand
GAAGGCCCGCTGCAGCGCGGGCAACGCCGGCGAGACGATCGCGCCGGCCATGATGGTCAAGCTGCTCGCGGCCAGCAGGATGATCGCCCGCCGGTCCGGAGCCGGGGTGTCCTTCATCGGGATCCTGGAGCTTTCTTCGAACACGACCGGTGTGCTCCACCTGCGCGCCGCATCCTCATCCGGGGGTCGATACGGGCGAAGCGGGCGAGGCGTTACGCGGTGCGCGACGAAGCTCGCGACGCGGATCTTGGCCCGCGCCCAGAGGGATCATTGTCGCCAGCGCCAAAACGCGCCACTCTATGGCCGATGGAAGGCATCTTCTACGGCATGCCGATCCTGGCCCTGGTGGTCGTGATCTTCTTTTACGTCGTGTCGAGCGACCGCTGGCGGTAGCTCAGGCCCGCCGAGGCGAGCCAGCCCGAAGCGAGCTCAGGGCAGGCAAGCGTCCGTGCCCGCGCTCGAGGCCTGGCAGCTGTAGCCCTCGGCCCCGCGGCAGTCGGCGTCGGCGGCGCAGGTCTTGACGCAGGAGCCGCCGAGGGAGCTTCCCTTGCTGACATCGTGGCAGATCGCGCCGGCGCCGCAGGTGTCCGCGGTGGCCTTCGGGTCGCAGTCGATGGTGCAGTAGCCGTTCGGGAAGCGCACCGCGGCTGCCGGGTCGGTGTCGAAGATGCAGCGGCCGAGCTCGCCGTTGCAATCGGCGCCGTCGCTGCAGCCGTCACCGATCTTGGCCGCGGCGTTGACCGCGGTGCAGACCTTGCCGTCGCCGTCGACCAGCTGGCCGCTGGCGAACCGCCGGGCGCAGCCGTAGGTGCCGGTGCTACCCGGCGAGCGCAGGGCGGCGCAGTCAGCGTCGGTGGTGCAGCTGGCGAAGCAGTTGCCTGCCGTCTGGTTGCCGACGCAGACGCCGCCCGCCGGACAGTCCAGGCTGTCCTGGATGCTGCAGATCGCCGAGCAGTAGCCGCCCGGCACGGAGGAGATCGGCGAGTCGGGGATGCAGGCCTGGGTGCCGGCGTTGCAGTCGCTGCCGTCGCTGCAGTCGGCCCCGATCGGCACGTCGGTCTGTTCCTGGCCCGGCGCGCAGACCGCGCCAGCGGCGGGGACGTTCTCGAAGTGGTCGAGGCAGGCGTAGCCCGGGCGGCACTCGTCGCTGCCAGCGCAGCTGTCGAGGCAGAAAGCGAAGCCGCCCGGGAAGCCGACGCACTCGGCGCCGTCACCGCAGGGGTCGGGCGTCGTCGCCCCGTCGCAGCGCATCGAGCAGTAGCCGCCGGGCAGCCCGTTGAGGGCCTCGTCGACGCAGACCCCGGTGCCCGGCGCGCAGTCGTTGGCGAGGGTGCAGGGGTCGCCGTGGGAGGCGCCCTTGGTGCCCGGGGCGCAGACGGTGGTCTGGGCCTTGATCCCGCCGAAGCTGTCGACGCAGGCGTAGCCGCCGCCGCCGCGGCATTCGCTGTCCTGGCCGCAGGTCCTGGCGCAGAGTCCGCCGAGGGGTGCATCGGGGCGGGGGATGCACTCGCCGTCGCTGCCGCAGCTGTCGAGCCCCTTCGGGTCGCAGAAGGCGCTGCAGTAGCCGTCTTGCTGGTCGGTCAGGCAGACGCCGACACCCGGCGCGCAGGCGGTCTCGTCGGCGCAGGGGTCGCCGAGCTTCGCCGCCCGATCGCCCGGCACGCAGAGCTTGTCGCCGCCGGCGGGCTTGAAGTCGACGAACGACGCCTCGCAGACGTAGCCCGGGCGGCAGTCGCCGTCCTGCTGGCAGGTCTCGACACACAGGGCGCTGGTGAAGAGCTTGCCGCAGATCGCGTCGTCGCCACACTCGCCGGCGGCGCCGGTGCAGCGCCGCGTGCAGTAGCCCCCGGGCATCTGCAGCTTCTTGGTCTCGTCGAGGCAGACGTCGCCCGGCTCGCACGCCGTGTAGTCCTTGCACGCGCGTCCCACTCCGCTGGGCGCGATCGAAGCGTCGGGTGCGCTGTCAGCCGCCGGGGCGTCGGGGCTGGCCGCGTCGGGGCTGGCCGTGTCCGGGCTGGCCGCGTCGGGCTTCGCGTCGGCGCCCGCGTCCGGTGTGACGCCGACGTCGGGCTGATCGTCCGAGTCCGAGGAGCAGCCCGCGAGGGTCAAGTTAACGATTATCAACGATAAAACCCAATGGCGACCGAGCATCCTGGCTCCTTGTTCGAGGAGATCCGACCGTACAGGGTTTTATGGGTTCTGTCGGGGTTATTCCGGTGTCCCGTCGGCGCTGCGCTAGCCGTCGCCTTCGTCGTCGGGTCGGGAGATCCGCGAGCGGCGGCTGGTCGAGCGGCGGCTGGTCGAGCGGCTGGTGCATCACGTCCTCCTCATTTCCCGTGGCGCGCAAGGCAGGCCACCAGCTCGGGGGTCCTCTTCCAGGCGCAGCCGCCTTCGGCGTCGAAGTTGCCGCAGGTGGAGTCGCTGAGGCAGTCGTAGTGGGGCTGCCAGTCGCAAGAGGTGATCACGCCGGCCGCGCTCGAGCAGACCTGGCCGGCGCAGCCGCCGACGTGGCAGGAGCGGGCGTTGGTCGGGGTCCGGGCCGCCGTGCGGCTCAGGGGGGCCCGATCCGGGGCGTCCGCCGCCGGGCCGGAGTCGCCGCAGGCTATCAGCGCGAGCGCGACGCACAACGCCCACATCACCAAGATCTTTGCGATTAGCTGACGATCGCTCGGCATCGGCGGTCTCCCTCTCTGAAGGGACGGACCTCGCCGGCGACTCGTCGCAATCTTTGGCGCAGTTTTTTTGTTCAGCAGGTCGAGGCAGAGTCCCCGGCGGGCCGAAGGCTCAGTCGTCGCACACCACCTCGAGCGACCTGATGAGGGGAAGCGAGAGCGACTGGGCCCGCAGGCGGCCCTCGAGGTCCGTCAGGTACCGCTCGCGGAACCCGCTGTAGCCGCCGCCTCTGAGCCGCGGCACGCGCACCTTGACCAGGACCTCCCCATCTTGGGCGCTGACCGTGGCCTCGTGGCCCTGTCCCATCTCGACGATGTTGGCCTCGACCGCGGCAGCCAGCGCCATGTCCTGCAGCGCCGCCTGGGACGCTGGCGTCGTCTGGAACGCCTCGTGGTGGACCAAGCTGCAGATCGTGTCGGCGGCCCCGTCGGTGCCCATCCGGCCGACGTGGATCACCGCGTCGTAGAGCGACGCGTCCTCGGTGTCGATGCCGTAGAGGTGCAGCCCCCACTGGCGCCGAACGCGGTCGCTGGCGGCCAGCGCCTTGTGCGCCTCCTCCTCGGAGAGGCCGTCGCTCGCGATCACGCTCGCGACCCGATCGGCCGGGTCGGCGAGGATCCGCACCTTCAGCGCGTGGGGGACGCCCTGGAGGAAGTAGTGGCCGGCCTGTCCGTGGTAGACGATGTTGTCCGCGAGAAAGTGCTTCAGCAGCGTCGCCCTGATGTACGCCATGTAGCGCGCCTTGCCCCCCGTCAGCCGGTCGAGGATCGACGGTCGGGTCTCGATCGCCCGCAGGAGCTTGATCTCCTCGACGTCGTAGGCGTCCGACGCCTCGAGCACGGCGTCGCGGGCGAGGCAGGTGTACTGCAGGCTGCTGGCGACCTTCTCCGCGACGGCCACGCCTCGACTGTACGATCCTCTGGAGATGGAGATGATCGACATCGCGCTTCCCGAGCTCCTCCGCTGGTACTCCCCCGAATGAAGGTTCGAGATCTTAGACCCTCACATCGCGAGTGTGAAGGCTCTTGGTGGTCCTCTGCCCGGCGCGGTTGGACGCTGGCACCCTGGCGGGTGTACCGTGGCGCCGCTGATCTGGTTGGCCGTCGCGCGGTTTTCCTGCTGAGCTGATCGATCGCGCGAGACGGGGGTGCCGATGGCCGGGTTGACCGGCGAGATGTTGGTGGTGATGGCCGCGATCGGCGTCGCGGTCTTTCTCTTCGTCGTCGAGTGGGTCCGCGTCGACGTCGTGGCGCTGCTGCTGATGGTCTCCCTGCCGTTGATTGGCTTGGTGACGCCGGCCGAGGCGTTCTCCGGCCTCGGCAGCAACGCGGTGGTGTCGATCATCGCGGTGATCATCATCGGCGCTGGCCTCGACAAGACGGGCCTGGTCAACAACCTGGTCGGCCCGGTGATCAGGATCGCCGGCAACAGCGCGTCACGGGTCGTGATCGCGATCTCGCTGACGGTCGCCTTCATCTCGAGCTTCATGCAGAACATCGGCGCCGCGGCGCTCTTCCTGCCGGCGATCCAGCGGATCAGCAAGAGCCTCAAGATCCCGATCTCCGACCTGCTGATGCCGATCGGTTTCTCGGCGATCCTCGGCGGGACGGTGACGCTCGTCGGCAGCAGCCCCTTGATCTTGCTCAACGACCTGCTGATCCCGTTCAAGCTCGAACCCTTTGGTCTGTTCGACGTGACGGTGATCGGCGGCGCGCTGGTCGTCAGTGGCGTCGGCTGCTTCATCCTGTTTGGCCGCTGGATTCTCCCCAGGACCGCGCCAGGGTCTACCAGCGAGGACCAGGGCGCCGAGGCGGACCGGGCCGAGGAGATCGGCGAGGCGCGAGAGCTGCACACGCCCGCCGACTATACCCACTACCGCGACCCAGTGACCGTTGGCCTGCTCCGCCAGCGCTACCTGGTCAACGTCGTCGGCATCGTCGAGCCACCGGACCACAAGGTCATCTCGCCGCCGGACGGTGCCGAGATCAGGTCCGACGTCGACCTCGTCGCCTATGGCCGCGCGGATGACGTCACCCGGATGGCCGAGAGCGAGGGGATGACGCTCAAGCCCGAGCTGCAGGTCTTCACCGGGGACCTGGGCGAGCAGCAGGTGGGGACGGTGGAGGCTGTCGTCGCTCCCCGATCGGTCCTGATCGGCCGGACGCTCCGGGAGCGACAGTTCGCGGAACGCTTCCAGGTCACCCCGATGGCCCTGCAGCGCCACGGCGAGACCTACCGGGCCAAGATCGGCGAGATGCCGCTGCGGCTCGGAGACGTGCTCCACCTCCACGGCTCCTGGAAGCGACTGACCCTGGTCGAGTCGGAGGGCAACCTGCTCTTCAGCACGCCGATCGACGTCGAGGATGTCCACCCGGAAAAGGCGGTGCTCGCCGGGTTCTGGCTGGTGACGGCCCTGACGCTGGTCATCGGGTTCAAGCTCCAGCTGTCGGTCTGCCTGATGGCCGGCGCCGTCGGGATGGTCATCAGCCGGGTGCTGTCGATCGACGAGGCCTACCGCGCCGTCGACTGGCGGACGGTCTTCCTCCTCGCCGGCCTGATCCCACTCGGCATGGCGACCGAGAAGACGGGAGCCGCGGCGTGGATCGCCAAGACGATCCTCGGCGCGATCGGCAAGGTCTCCCCGCTGGTGCTGATCTCGGTCATCGGCCTGCTGTCGACCTTCTTCACCCTGGTGATCTCGAACGTCGGCGCGACCGTGCTGCTGGTCCCGCTGGTGGTCAACATGGCCGTCGAGGCCCAGGCCGACCCGCGGATGGCCGCGCTGGCGGTGGGGCTGGCCACCAGCAACTCGTTCATCCTGCCGACCCACCAGGTCAACGCGCTGTACATGGGCCCGGGGCAGTACACCAGCAAGGACTTCATGAGGGCCGGGACGCTGATGAGCGTCGTGTTCCTGGTGGTGATGGTCGCGATGATGTACCTGGTATACGGGATGTGAGCGCTCACGGCCAGCTCGCGATGGCGACGGCGGAGAAGCGATGAGGGGGTTCGAGTGACGATCATCAGCGTGTCGAGAGGGTCCTACAGCATGGGCAAGGCGGTGGCCGAGCTGGTCGCCGACCGCCTCGGCTACGAGTGCCTCAGCCGGGACGTGCTGCTCGAGGCGAGCGACCAGTTCAACATCCCCGAGATCAGCCTCAAGCGGGCGATCGGCGATGCCCCCTCGATCCTCGAGCGTTTCACTCACGGCAGCCGTGGCTACGTGGCCTACATCCAGGCCGCGCTGACGCGCCATCTCTGCCGGGACAACATCGTCTACCACGGGCTGGCCGGCAGCGTCCTGCTGCGGACGGTGCCCCACGTGCTCAAGGTGAGGATCATCGCCGACCTCGATCTCCGGGTCTCGATCGTGATGCAGCGCGACGGCCTCACTCACCACGAGGCCGTCGGGATGATCAAGAAGCTCGACCGGGAGCGTCACAAGTGGACCAAGAGCCTCTACGGGGTCGATCCGGCCGACCCGGGGCTCCACGACCTGATGCTGAGCATCCCGAAGTACGAGGTGGCCGACGCCGCAGACCTGATCTGCCGCTCGGCCGAGATGCCCCAGTTCAAGACCACCAGCGACTCGAAGCAGGAGATGCTGGATCTGGCGCTGGCGTGCGAGGTCAAGGCCGCCCTGCTGCAGAAGCACCTCGAGGTCTCGGTCGGGAGCCACTTTGGCAACGTGCTGGTCTACTACGATGGCAGCGAGCGCCACCACCGAACGCTCAAGGCCGAGCTCGACGCGCTGGAGCGTTCCGTCAGCGGGATCAACAACGTCGAGGTCCACGCCGGAGTCTCGCCGCCAGACGACGCGGTGTAGCTGCAGACCGGGCGACGATCCCCGGGAAAGGAAGCACGGATGACATCGATCATCGTCTCCGCCACCGATGACGAGATCTACGAGACCATCGGGCGCAAGGCCGCCAGCGTGCTCGGGTATCGCTTCGTCGGGCCCGGCCTGTTGCAGCAGGTGGCCGAGCAACAGCAGATTCCACCGGACAAGCTCGCGCGCGCGCTCGACCCCTCTTCATTCCGGAGGCTCTCGGCCAAGACCCGCCGGCTGCTCCTGGCCCAGATCGAGATGGCGACCCTCGAGGAGCTGAGGACCGACAACGTCGTCTGTGCCGGCCTCGGCGCGCACCTCTACGTCGGTGAGGTCTCCCACGTCCTGATGGTGCGGATCCTCTCGAGCGAGTCGGCGCGGATGGGGATCATCGCGATCGAGAAGACGAAGGGATCACTGCGCAAGGCGCGCAAGCTGCTCGAGCGTCAGCGCGAGCAGCAGCGTCGCTGGTCGGTCGACTGCTTCGGTCGTGACGACGGCGATCCATCGAACTACGATATGGTTCTCAGCCTCGGTCAGATCGAGGCGGGCAAGGTGGTCAGCATCATCAAGGACATGGCGAGCTCCCGGAAGTTCAAGCCGATGACCTACTCGCGCAAGTGCCTGGAGGATCTCGCGCTGGCCAGCCGGGCGAAGGTCGCGCTGCTTCCCCGGTTCAGCGAGAGCCGGGTCCGCGCCGACGGTGACACCCTCATCGTGCGCGTCCAGTGTCCCCGCCGCCACAAGGTGCGCTGTGCGGAGGAGGTCAAGCAGCTGGTCGGGGGATTGCCCGGCGTGAACCTGGTCCAGGTGCACGCGGTGAGTCAGGCGCGCGAGCTGGACGCGGCCTAGCAGCGGAGACAGCGCCCGGCCGATCGCCGGGTGCAACGGAGGTCGTGATGACCAGTTCCCTGAAGGTGCTACTGATCGATGACGAGGAGATCGTCTGCAAGCGGCTGAAGCCGGCGATCGAGCGGATGGGGTGCACGGTGGAGACGTTTCTCGATCCCCGTCAGGCGCTCGCCCGCATCGATGAATACGACTTCGATGTCGTCGTGACCGACGTGCGGATGGACGAGATCGACGGGATCCAGGTGCTCGACCACGCGCGCAAGAAGTCCTCGCGCACCAAGGTGGTGATCATCACCGGGCACGCGATGATATCGCTCGCGCGCGAGGCGATGCAGAAGGGGGCGTTCGACTTCGTCTCCAAGCCGTTCAAGCCCGATGATCTGCGGCGGGTGATCCTCGCCGCCGCCGAGGACCTCGGCCAGCCGCTCGACTACCAGGTGCCCGACCCAACGCCCGACGCCGGCTGAGCGGCAGATGGTCGACACGCCGCCGAACGAGCTCGGAGCGCCGCTAGAGCCGGCCCCCGATCTGGGCGATCCCCTGAGGCGGATCCGAGAGTCGGAGGCCGAGACCAAGGCGCTGCTCGCCCGCCCGCGGCTCAGCCTTCGGGTCCAGCTGCTGCTCGGCTTCCTCGTCGTCTTCCTCTTCGCCGTCGGCATCGCGGCCGCGATCATCGTCTCGATCTACGAGGTCGAGAGCCGGGTCCAGCTGCTCGAGGTGGTCAACGAGTACGTCTTCCAGGTCGACAAGGCGCGGCGGCTCGAGAAGAACTTCTTCCTCTACGACACCGACCTCCACGAGGCGCTCGAGGCGGTGCTCAAGGCGAAGCAGATCCTCGACCAAAATCGGGAGCAGCTGTCGCGCTCGATGACCCCCCCGCGGTGGAAGCGGATCGTCCGCGACCGCGAAGCCTACGGGCGACTGCTCTCGCAGCTGAGCGCTCAGGCGCGGCAGAGCAAGCGCTCCGGGGTCTCCAGCGCGAGCAAGCGCACGCTCGAGCTGCGAGTGCGCGAGCAGGGCCACCGCCTGACCCTCTCGGCCCAGGATCTGATGCGACGGCAGCGCAAGTCGATCGACGCGACCATCGCCCGATCGCGAACGATCCAGAGCTACTCGCTGGTCTTCCTGCTGATCTTCATGATCACCACCGCCTACCTGATCAGCGGCAACATCGTCCGCAGCATCGTGCGCTTCGAGATGTACGCTGAGCGGATCGCGGCGGGTGACTTCACGCCGATCCGGCCGACGCGTCGCTACCGCGACGAGTTCACCAACCTCGGGCTGGCGATCAACCACATGATGCAGGAGCTGCAGAAGCACGAGGCGATGCTGATCCAGGCCCACAAGATGCGGGCGATCGGCACGCTGACCGCCGGCGTCGCCCACGAGCTGAACAACCCGCTGAACAACATCACGCTCACCGCTCACATGCTGCTCGAGGACTACGACGCGCTCAGCGACGAGGAGCGCCAGGAGATGGCCACCGACGTGGTCAAGGAGGTCGACCGGGCGAAGAAGATCGTCTCCAACCTGCTCGACTTCACCAGGGAGAGCGAGACCGAGTTCCGGTCCCTCGATCTGGTGCAGCTGGTCACGGACACCATCGACCTGGCGCGCAACCAGCTGAAGATCGCCGGGATCAAGGCCAGCTGCGTCTCGATCGATGATGCGCCGCCGATCCTCGGCGACGTCCAGCAGCTGCAGCAGGTCTTCCTCAACCTGCTGCTCAACGCGATCCAGGCCTCGGCGCGGGGCGGCAAGATCCAGCTGGCGGTCCACCCCGCCGACGAGCCGCAGAAGCTGGCGGTCAAGGTGATCGACTACGGCACGGGGATCCCCAAGCACATCCTCACGCGGATCTTCGATCCGTTCTTCACCACCAAGGAAAAGGGCAAGGGCACCGGCCTCGGGCTGAGCGTCTCCCAGGGAATCATCGACAAGCACGGCGGCCGGATGTCGGTCGACAGCCGCGTCGGCAAGGGCACGACCTTCACCGTCACGCTGCCGGTCGCGACCATCGACTCGGCTTGAGAGCACCCCGCGGCGCCTCGAGCACCCTCGACGTCTGGCAGCGGGGCTTTGGCCCTTTGGGTCCCTAGCGGTGGATCAGCGTGACGGTCACCTTGGCGCCCGGCAGCTGGCTGGCGCGCCGGTAGAGCTTGTCCCGCAGCTCCTTGACGTAGTACGAGCGCACGCTCTGGGAGGTGCCGGCGATGATCCCCGGGCTGGTCTTGATCTTGATCAGCACGTGCCCGTGGCGGGCGGTGACGGCGACGTCGTCCGGCTCGACGTCCGTGTCGGCGATCTGCGCCGCGACCGCAGCGACCAGCGCCAGGTCGTCCATCGCGGCCTGGGACGCCGCGGTGGTCTGGAACGCCTCCTGCCGGGCGAGGCTGCAGAGCATGTCCGCCGCGCCGTCGGTGCCCATCTTGCCGACGTGGACCACCGCGTCGTAGAGGGAGGGATCCTCTGGGGCGAGGCCGTAGAGCTGGAGTGCCCAGCGCCGCCGGGCCTTGTCACGCTTGGCCACCAGTCGCCGGGCCTCGGCTTCCGAGATTCCCTCCCGGGCAATGACGATCTGCACCCGATCGTCGAGCTCGGCGAGGACCCGGACCCTCAGCGCGTGGGAGACCCCCGTCGGAAACAGCTCATCCGCCACGCCGTGGTAGATCACGTTATCCGCGCGGAAGTGTCGGAACAGCGCCGCCTTGATGTAGGCGATGTAGCGCCGCCTGCCGCCGGTTATCCGGTCGAAGACCGACAGCGGATCATCGATCGCGTGGGCGAGCTTGATCTCCGGCACGTCGTACTCTTCAGCGGCTTCCAGCAGCGCGTCCCGGCCCAAGCAGGCATAACCCAGCTCGGTCGCTAGCTTGCCGGCGACCTCCGCTCCCCGGCTGAACGAGCCGCTCGAAATCGAGACTATCGCCACGTCGCCTCCCTCTATCGTTGCGCGGGCCGCCGTGCGCCGAGCTCGAAAGACCCGACGCGACCAGTATCCCACGGATCGCCCGGCTCGATAAGCCAGGGCAATACCCTCGGCGGCGCCGACATCTGTCGGATCGAAGGTTGATTGGGGAGCCGTGGGGCTTGAATGAACCCCGCGTTCCGGGCTACTCATGGTTCAGACTGCGGGAGCGTCTGGATCATGCCCACCAAGCGAGCGGCCCTGATGTGCGTTGTCGCCCTGTTCCTCTGCGCCTGCGCGAGCAGCTCGCCGCGGCTGGCGTCAGCCGAGGTGCGGAAGTGGTTCGACAACTCGGTTCACCAGCCGCCGCTGGCCGCGCGCAGCCGCTGGACCGCCGGCGAGCACGAGGAGCTGCTGCGCCGGGTGGGCCTCGCCGACGTCGTGGCAGTGGGGACGATCTCGCTGGTCACCGACACGCGCTTCCACCAGCAGCAGCGGGGCCAGACCGTCGCTTTCAGCCCGAAGGAGGTGCTTCACGGCAAGCTGGAGCAGGGGAGCGCGGTCCATCTCTCCCTCGCCCGCGCGATGCCGGAGATGTCGGCCGCGACCCAGGAGCGCTTCATGATCTTCATCAAGCGCTACGGCGACGACGGCCCGGCGTTCCGCTGGGTCCTCTACCGCTCGTCCGACGCGCTGGTCGATCAGGTGCGGGCGATGTACCGCTGGCTCTCCCGCAAGGGGCGCTGAGCTGAGCGCTGAGCCGAGCGCGCGGACCCTCCGATGACGCGACCGTTCAAGCCAGACATCTGCCTGTTCGATCTCGACTACACGCTGATCGACACCGACTGCGAGCTGACCTGGAAGAACATGCTCGTCGACCTCGGCCTCGCGCCAGCGGCGGACCGGGCGAAGCAGCAGCACTACATCGATCTGCACGGTGAGGGACAGACGCCGGTGGACGAGTACGTGGCGTTCTTCCTGCGGGAGTTCGTCGGCCAGACCGACGGCCGGATGGCCGAGCTGGCGCGGCTCAACTTCGAGCGTCACATCGCGGCGAAGATCTATCGCGAGGGGCGCGCGGCGATCGCCGCGGCCCAGGCCGCCGGCGTCCCGGCCGTGGTGCTCTCCGGGTCCAACCGGGTGCTGGTGACGCCGATCGCCGAGGCCCTCGGCGCCTCGGACCTGGCCTGCACCGAGCTCGAGCTGCGGGCGGGCCGCTTCACCGGTGCGCTGGTCGGCGAGCTCTGCATTCGTCAAGGCAAGGTCGCCCGCGCCGCGAGCTACTGCGCCGAGCACGGCACCAGCATCAAGCGCGTCGCCTTCCACGGCGACAGCGTCTCGGACATCCCGATCTTCGAGGCCGCCGGGCAGGCCACGGTGGTCAACCCGAGCGCGCGGCTCGGCGCCCTCGCGGTCGAGCGCGGCTGGGGCACCGTTCGCTGGAGCGAGGTCGAGGGCTGATCATCCGGCTGTGCTACGCTCGCCGCGCTGACTCCTCCAAACCCCCAGCACGGCGAGCTATCGACGACCATGACCACCGAACCGTTTCGTTTCCTCGTCCTTGCCGACCTCGGGGCCTCCGCCAGCGGCGGCCCTCCCTCCCGGACGCTGTCGACCGCCGAGAGCTTCGGCGAGCTGCTCGCCGCGAGCGAGCCCCGGCTGCGGGTCGACGTGGCCGACCTGCTCGGCGGTGGCGAGCGGCCGCTCGAGCTCGAGCTTCGCTTCGGCAGCCTGGCTGACTTCGGTCCCCGGCGGCTGATCGAGGCCGTGCCGGTGCTGGCGCGGGTGCGCGCGCTGATCGAGGGCCTTCGCGCCGTGGCCACCGGCGACGAGCCGCTCGCGACCGTGGTCCGGCTGGCCGACGGACACGCTGATCTCGAGGGCCTCGGCGACGCCCTCGGGGCCTGCCGCGCGGCTGCGGCGGTCGCGACCCCGGCCGCGGCGCCGACGCCGGCGTCGGCGGCCCCGCCGGCCGAGGACGGCGAGGACGCCGAGGACGACGCGGTGGCCCGGCTGCTGTCGATGGTCGACCTGCCCTCGACCGCAGAGCGTGCCAGCTCGGCGGTGGACAGCCTGATCAATCAGGTGGCTGGCGGGCGTCGCGCGCCGCAGCGTCCCGGCGAGCTGCCCGAGCTGGTGGCCGCGGTGGACCGGGTGGTGAGCTGCTTCGGCGCGCAGCTCGACGCGATCCTGCACCACCCGGAGCTGCAGCAGCTGGAGGCCTGCTGGCGGGGCCTGCGGCTGCTGGTGGAGCGGAGCGACTTTCGCCGCGGGGTGCGGATCGAGGTGCTGCACCTGGGCCGCGAGCATCGGGCCGCGGGGCTCGCGGCCGGGCTGGCGGATGTGCCGGAGGCCGCGCCCCAGCTGCTGCTCGCGCCCTGGTTGCTGCAGGATCCCCCGCTGGCGGCGACCCTCGGCCGTGGGCTGGCCGTGCTCGGCGCGGGGTGGCACGCGCCGGTGGTGGTCTCCCTCGGCGATCGGATGCTCGGGCTCGAGGGACGCGAGAGCCTGCCCCACCCCGAGAGCCTCCTCGAGCAGGGCGAGTACATCAAGTGGAACGCCCTGCGCGACGACGACAGCGCCCGCTGGCTGGCGCCGGTGTTCAACCGGCTGTTGCTGCGCGAGCCCTACACCGCCGAGGCGACCCGCGGGCTCTATGACGAGCGGGTCGAGCGCCCGGGTGAGCTGCTCTGGGGCGATCCGGTCTGGGTCGTGGGCGCGCTGGTCGCCCACAGCGTCGCCAGCCGCGGCGGCTGGCCGACGGAGATCACCGGCCGCGCGGACGGGCGGCTGGCCGGTCTGCCCGTGCGCCAGGTCGCGCCCGGCAGCGGGCGCCAGGCGGAGCTTCCGCTGGAGCACTTGCTCGGCTCGGACGATGGCGAGGATCTGGCCGAGGTCGGCGTGGCCTCCCTGTCGGCGCG
>JAUVBO010000177.1 GCA_030591195.1 Pseudomonadota bacterium | reverse complement strand
CTACGAGATCGACGGCGTGGTCTTCAAGGCCGACGTCGTGGCCGAGCAGCAGCGCCTCGGCGCCACGGCCCACCACCCGCGCTACGGCATGGCCTACAAGTTCCAGGGCGACTCGGCGACGACGACGCTCGAGCGCGTCGAGTGGAGCGTGGCCCGCTCGGGGGCGATCACCCCGGTGGCGCTGGTCGCGCCGGTGGAGCTGTCGGGGGCCACGGTCCGCCGCGCCTCGCTGCACCACGCGGGCTTCATCGCCAAGCTCGAGCTGACCGTGGGCGCCGAGGTGGTCGTCACCCGCCGGGGCGGGGTGATCCCGAAGGTCGAGCTCGTCGCCAGGCCGGGGACCAAGCCGGTGGAGGTGCCGAAGGAGTGCCCTTCCTGTGGCGGCCCGGTGACCACCGAGGGCGACTTCCTTCACTGCGCCAACAAGGACGGCTGTCCCGCCGTGGTGATCGGCACCATCGAGCACTTCTGCAAGGTGACCGACATCCAGGGCTTCGGCGAGAAGGCCCTCGCCGACGCCTTCAGCAAGGAGATCCTCCGCAGCCCGCTCGACCTCTTCCTGGTCAGCAAGGCCGATCTGCTCAAGATCGAGCGCGTCGGCGACAAGCTGGCCGAGAAGCTGATCGGCCAGGTCGACGACCACCGTGAGATCGAGCTGGCGGTCTTCCTCCGCGCCCTCGGCGTCGAGGAGCTCGGTCGCCACGTCTCGGCGATCCTCGCCGACGAGTACGGCAGCCTGGCCAAGATCCGCACCGTCGAGGCAGCCGAGCTGGCGGCGATCCACACCATCGGCGAGGTGATCGCCGACAAGGTCGTCGCCGGGCTGAAGGACCAGGCCGAGCTGATCGATGCGCTGCTCGAGCAGGTCACGCTGATCACGCCCGCCGACCGGGCACGGGCCGCGCCCGCGGGCGGCGGCGGGCTCACCGGCCAGAGCTTCGTCTTCACCGGCAAGCTACTCAGCTGTGATCGCAAGGCAGCCCAGAAGAAGGTCGAGCAGCACGGCGGCGAGGCGCCGAGCGGGGTGACCAAGACCCTGACCTACCTCGTCATCGGCGCCGGCCAGGAGGACCACAAGGGCAGCAAGCAGGTCAAGGCCGAGAAGCGGATCGCCGCCGGCGCGACGCTGAAGATCATCAGCGAGACCGCCTTCCTCGAGATGATCGGCGAGAAGTGACCGACACCACGCGACGGCGGTTCCTCTCCGAGGTGACCAAGGGCATCGCCCTGGTCGGCGCCGCGCCTTACCTCGGCTGCGCCGAGACGGGCGCTCGCGGCGGAGAGGAGGCAGCGACCGTCGATGGGGCGCCGACAGCCAGCGCCCGGACCGGTCACTTTCACCACCCGCGGCTAGTCGACCACCCCCACAGCACCGAGCGCCCCGAGCGGCTGGCCGCCATCGAGCAGCGCCTGGAGTCCTCGGGCCTCGCTGGCGGCCTGGTCACCGTCGAGCCGATCGCCGATCCCTTGCCGCAGATCGCGAGGGTGCACTCGGAGGAACACATCCGAGGAATCGAGCAACTCGCCGTGACCGGCCCCGTCGCCAAGCTCGCCGTCGCCGGCGTCCTCGGCGCCGTGGCCGCCGTCTGCGAAGGCGGCCTCGAGCGGGCCTTCTGCGCCGTGCGACCACCTGGACACCACGTACAGAACCAGGGGCGAGGCGAGGGCTTCTGCTACTACAACAACGTCGCCATCGCCGCCCGCTACGCCCAGGCCGTCGGCGGCCTCGAGCGGGTGCTGATCGTCGACTGGGACTACCACCACGGCAACGGCACCGAGTGGGCGTTCTACGACGACCCGAGCGTGCTGTTCTTCTCGACCCACCGCTGGGCCGACTACCCCGGAACGGGCGATCCGGCGCGCTCGGGCGAGGGGTCGGGCAAGGGCTTCAACATCAACGTCGACCTTCCCTGCGCCACCGACGACCAGGCGATCGTCGCCGCCTTCGACGAGCGGCTGCTCGCGGCCGCCGAGGCTTTCCGCCCCGAGCTGGTGCTGATCTCGGCTGGATTCGACGGCAAGCGGGGCGACGCCCTCGGCTGCCACGAAGTCACGCCCTGCGGCTTCGCGACGCTGACTCGCCGGCTGATCGGCATCGCCCGCGACCACGCCAGCGGCAGGATCGTCTCGGTGCTCGAGGGCGGCTACGCCGATGACGACGCAGCGCGCACCGACCACGTCAGCGCGTTCGACGGCCTCGCCGACGCGGTCGAGGCCCACGTCGCCACGCTGATGTCCGACGCCGTCTTCTGCCCCGCGACATGACGCTGCCCTCGGCCGAGCAGCTGCGCTCGAGCTTGGTCTGGCGCCCTTTCCCCGCAAGTCACTGGCGGTCGACCGTGGCGCCCATCGGCGAGAGACGCCAGCGACCGGCGGCTCACACCAGGGTCGATCGCTGCCAACCATCCGAGATCGCGGGTGGCAAGACTGGCACACCGGCTGCATAATTAGCCGATCGTTGCGCCGTTGCCCCGAGCGGCGGCGCGTTGACGGTGACGGAGGCGACGTCTACACTGATCGCCTGGTCACGGATCGAATAGCAGTTTTGAGACGATAGCCCGATGCGAGCACGGCTCGCGCGAGGGCATAGGAGGACCGATGGGCATCGGAGATTTCCTCAAGCGTGGCGTGGCGGAGATGATGGTTGCTCGGCCCGACGAGGCCAAGAACCACATCATCTACAAGCACCCCGACCAAACCATTCCGATGAAGTCCCAGCTCACCGTGGACTCCGACGAGATCGGGCTGTTCTTCCGAGACGGCAAGATCGTGGGGCTGGTCCAGCCGGGCCGCCACACCCTGGACACCTCGAACATCCCGTTCCTGTCCAACCTGATCGACAGCTTCACCGGCGGCAACGTGCTGATGGCGGAGGTTTTCTTCGTCACCATGCGCGAGCTGTCGGACTTCAAGTTCGGCGGCCGGGTGGGCTCGATGGAGGATCCGAAGAGCGGCATCCCGGTGGAGACGATGGTCCACGGCACTTACTCGTTGCGGGTCACCGACCCCCAGCGCCTGGTGCTCGGACTGACCGGCATGCAGAGCAGCGACAACAACGCCTTCGTCAAGTGGTTCCGCGATCAGCTGCTGAAGGTGATCCGCGACCGCATCGCCGAGCTGCTGGTCAAGAAGAAGTGGCCACTGCTCGACGTCACCTCGGGCGCCTACACCGAGGAGATCGAGGAACAGGTCATCGCCGGGGTCGCTCGCCACGTCGACAGCTACGGGATCAAGATCGTCCGCCTCGGCAACTTCGTGATCACGATCAAGGACGAGGACGAAAAGAACCTCAAGAAGCTCTACACCGACGCGGCCTACGTCCGGATGGCCGGCGGCATGGGGGGCTACCAGCAGTTCGCCTCGGGCAAGGCGATGATGGGTGCCGGCGAGGGCATGGCCAAGGGCGGCGGTGGCGGCGGTGGTGGTGGCGGCAACGCGATGCTCGGCGGCGCCGGGCTCGGTGTCGGCTTCGGCCTGGCCCAGGGCTTCGCCGGAGGCTTCGGCGGCGCGCCGAACCAGGGCGGTGGACAACTCGGCGGCGCGCCCGCTCCAGCAGCTGGCTATCCCCAGGGTAGCGCCTCCCAGGCGGCCGGTCAGGGCGCGGTCCAGGGCGCCGCGGCAGCCCCCGCACCGGGTGGCGGCGTGCAGGGCTCGGGCGTCACCTGCAGCGCCTGCAACGCCACCGTGGCGCCGGGTAAGTTCTGCGCCGAGTGCGGCCAAGCCCTCGCGGCACCGAAAGCGTTCTGCACCAACTGCGGCGCCGAGCTGACCGGCGGCGCCAAGTTCTGCTCCGGGTGTGGCACGGCAGCGCCTTCCTAGTCACTTTCTCCGACAGCACCTCACTGAGCTCTACGCCGGCTGCACTTGACCCGCGCGGCCGATGGTGATGTCGTCTAGGCCCCTTGTAGTCATGCCGGGACGATAGCGTCCCGGGGGAGCGTTGTGATGGAGTCGATCCGTGTGGTGGCGGCCGTGATCGAGCGCGATGGCCGTTTCCTGATCACCCAGCGCCGGCCCGAGGCCGTGCTGCCGCTGCTGTGGGAGTTTCCCGGAGGAAAGGTCGAGCCGGGGGAGGCCGACCAGGCGGCGCTGCGTCGCGAGCTCAAGGAGCGGCTCGCCGCCGACGTCGATGTCGGCGAGGAGCTGTCGTCGATCCTGCACGACTACGAGGGCTACACGGTGACCCTGATCATCTTCAAGGCCGAGCTCCACACGGACCAGCTCAGCTGCGCCAGGGTCAACGACTTCCGCTGGGTCACCTCCAAGGAGTTCGACCAGTACGAGTTCCCGCCGGCGGACCAATCGACGATGGACCAGCTGCTCGGCATCTCGCCTGGATGATGTGGAGCGTGTAGGGATGGCTCTACCGGCCGCCTCCCACAAGGAGCTCCGTCGCCTGGAGCTGGCCCTCGAGGACGCGGATCTCGAGGCCAACGGCGACAGCACCTACGCGCTGCACTTTCGCGCGGCCCAGGTCTATCTTGGCCTGCCGGACCAGGCTGGCCGCGACGAGGCCCTCGAGCACCTACGCTCGGCCTGGCAGGCGCGCCCGGGCGACCAGGACACCTTCGCGGTCCTCTCCCGCTGTCTCCAGCCCGAGGGAAGCGAGCGCCTGGCCGAGATGTGCGCCGAGGCAGCCGACCGGGTCGAGGCGTCCGACGACCGGGCGATGCTGCTCGCCCGGGCCGCTTCGCTCTACCGCTTCGAGCTGCAGGCCGCGGATCGCGCCAGCGAGCTCTACCTCCGGCTGCTCGCGATGCGGGGCGATCGCCTCGGGGCCCCGCGGCGAGCAGCGGCCCGGGCCCTGATCGAGCTCGCCGCCGACGCACCGCCCGACCGCGCGAGGCAGCTGATGGCCGCGGCCCTGCCGGACCTGGCCGCCGGCGAAGCGTTCGATTGTGCCCTGCGCCTCGGGCCGCTGCACCAGCAGGCTGGCGCCCAAGACGAGGCGCTCGCCTCCTACCGGCTGGCGCTCTCGCTGCGGCCGAGCGACCCGGCCGCGCTCGACCCGGTCCGCGCCGAGCTCCAGCGACAGGGACGCCTCGACGAGCTGGCCGACCTGTTGACCAACGCCGCAGCTGGCGCCGACACCGGCGAGGTTCGCGCGGCGCTCTGGCGCGAGGTCGCCGAGCTCTGCGAGCGCTCCCTCGGCGACCTCGAGCGAGCGGTCACCTCGTGGTGGCAAGCCTGGGAAAGCAGCCCGACGGGCGACGAAGCCACCCGCCTGAAGCGCATCTACACCGAGCAGGAGGCTTGGTCGGACTACGTCAAGGTGCTCCAGCGGGAGGCGATCTGCGCCGTCGACGCCGCCCAGAAGGTCGAGGTCTACCACGAGCTCGCGACCCTGCAGCGAGAGATCCTCGGCGACGACCGGGCAGCGACGGCGAGCTACGGGCAGCTGCTGCAGATCGCCCCGGACGACCTCGAGGCGCTGCGGGCCCGGGTGGAGATCGCCGAGGAGCTGGGCGAGACCGCCGAGCTGGCTGCCGCCCTGCGCCGCTGCGCCCTGCGCCGCGGCGACGGCGCCGCCGCGCCCGAGGAGCGCGACCTGGCCTTGCGCCGTCTGGCGGGCATCGAGCTCGCGCGCGACCGCGTGGAGCCCGCCCTGCGTGCGCTACGACGGCTCGACCCGTCGAACCCGGACAACAGCAGCTTCCTGCTCGAGCTGGTCCGGCGCAACGACCGCCCCGAGCAGCGGGTGGTTCGCCGCAAGGTCGAGGGGCTGCTGCTCGCCAGCGACGACGACGACGCACTGGTGCTGGGGCTCGCCCAGCGCCACCTCGACGATGGCGATCCGGGCGCCGCCGCCGACCTCTATCTCCACCTGCTCGAGCGACAGCCGGATCACCAGATCGCGCGCGACGCGCTGGCCGACGTCGAGCGTGCGATGCGCTCCGACGAAGCGCCAGCCAGCGCCCTCGCCCGCCGAGCCGAGACCCTGGCCGAGACCCAGCCATTGCAGGCGATCCGCTGGCTGATACGAGCGGCCCAGATCGCCAGCCATGGGGCCCAGGAGCCGATCGACCAGCGCCCCGGGACACGAGACGAAGGAGCGGAGCAGGCGGCGCAGGAGCGTGTCGGAGCAACCGAGGAGACCGCCACCGCGGAGACCAGCGAGACCGCCGCCGCCGAGACCGGCGAGACCGCTGCCGACGAAACGGACGACGACCCAGGACCCGTGGCAGAGCCCGGCGAGGGCGTCGGCCAGCCGCCGCCAGCCAGCGAGGAGGTCAAGCGGTGCCTGCGGCGGGCGCTGACGCTCTGCGAGCCGTCGGCCGGCAGCAGCGAGCTGCGACTGCTCGAGACCGCCTTGCGCGACGCGGGGATGCACTGGGAGCTGGCCGACCTGCTCGCCGCGGCCACCGAGCGCACCGCCGACCGCGCCCAGCGTCAGGAGCTGCT
>JAUVBO010000965.1 GCA_030591195.1 Pseudomonadota bacterium | reverse complement strand
TCGGCAGCTACAACGACATCTGGATCGGGAAAAGCGACCTCGGCGGGACGATGCAGGATCCCCTGTTCACCGGCTTGACGAAGGCGGAGACCTGGCCAAAACGACTAATCAAGCTCAAGCGGTTCAAGGTCGACAAGCAGGGCAAGGTCACCCTGCGGATCGAGATGAAGCGGCACAAGAAGTGGATCGCCGCCCGTCCGGTGACGCTCTCGCTGGCCAAGCTCGCCGCCGATCAGGACGGCGACCAGCTCCCCGACCTCGTCGAGCGGCGCCTGCGGCTCTGCCTGACCCACCCCGATTGCGATGGAGACGGCGTCCCTGACAACGAGGATCTCAACCCGCTCGCCTCCAGCAAGCAGAAGCTGACGCGGGAGCAGAAGCTCTACCGCGAGTCGTTCTTCGCCTTCTACGCGTTCCTCAAGCGGCGCGGGATCGTCGTCGTCGACCCGGGCCAGGGGCCTTCGTTTGAGCTCTACGGCCGACGCGACCCGATCCTCTCGCTGCGCCGGCCCGCGATCAAGGCGCTGCAGAAGGAGGCCGGCCTGCACGGCGTCGACTTCGTCTCCTTCGGCGGGCCGTACCCCGAGAGCGGCGGCTCCGGCGACGCCAAGCCCGCCGTGGTGATGTCGAACAAGAACAAGACCGCCAGGCTCGGGATGGACATCGTCCGCGCCGGCAACAACGCCGTGGCCTACAACGTGACCCTGCGCCGCTTCGGCAAGAGCTGGGTCGTGACCAGGATGCACCAGGTGTGGGCCGCCCAGTGAATGCCGGCGCCCGGCCGGTGCTGCTCGCCGCGGCGCTGGTGAGCGCGTTCACCACCCTCGTCGTCGGACCACCCGCCAGGGCCGACGGCAACAGCGACGACGCCGATGCCCCTGCCCGCCGGGCCCTCGACCGCGCCAAGGCCCAGTACGCCGCGGGCGCCTTCGCCCGGGCCCGGGCGCTGCTGCGCCAGGCGCGCGCCAAGACCAAGCACCCCGCGTTGCTCGGTCAGGTCCATTTTCACCTGGGGCTAGCTCACGCCGCTGACAACCAGCTCGACCAGGCACGGACGGCCTTCCGCGCCGCCCTGACCCACGACCCGAGCCTGCGCATCGATCCTCACCGCTACAAGCCCGCGCTGGTGGAGGCGTTCGAGGCCACCCGCCGGGCGCTCGCGGCCAGCGTGCTCCGCAGCCAGCGGGTCCGGCCTGCACCGAGCACGCGGGCACGGGTCGAGACCTCCGTCGCGTCGCCCCGGACCGACCGCCAGCACCAGGCGACCGTGACGCCAGCGGGGACGGGCGATGCAACGAAGCCCGACGGCAAGGGCGACGTCGAGGTCCGGCGGGGCAAGCTTCGCTGGACCTGGGTCGGTGCCGCCGCCACGGTGGCCCTCGCCGCCCTCGCCGTCGGGTTTGGGCTGGCGGCGCTCGACGATCGCAACGAGGGCTGCTCCCTGCTCACCGACAAGGCCCTCCCTTGCGAGCAGCGCCAGAGCCTCGTCTCGGCGCCCAGCGAGCAGCGATACCTCGAGCTGCGCGACAGCGTGGCGACCAAGCGCGCGGTCTCGAACATCGCCTGGGCCGCCACCGGCGTCGCCGCAGCCGCCACGGCGGTGTTGATGCTCGTCGAGCGCCGCGCCCGACGACGACGCGACACCGCCGCCTCCGCGACGCTCCTGCCCGGCGGCGCCGGGCTGACGCTGCGCATCGGCTTCTGAGCCGATTTGCCAACAGATCAGCAAGGCTACTAGAATGGTTCGCTCAAATGGAGGTAGCCAAGTGACTGATTCTCGCTTCTCGAGCCTGGGGCTTTGCAAGCTGGGCGCCTTGTCGCTGTGCCTGATCGCCTTCGCTCACCTGGTCCAGTGCAGCAGCAACGACGATGGACCCGCGGGTCCGCCCGCGCCCGAGATCACTGCCGTGATGGGTCAGGTCACCGACACCGGCGACGCCGCCCTCGCCGGGGTGACGGTCACCGGCGGCGGCGCGACGGCGACCACCGACGGCGACGGCAAGTTCGAGCTCAAGGCGGCAGCCGGCGCAAAGCTCGTGGTCCGGCTGGTCAAAGACGGCTACGTGCCGACTCAGAAGCTGGTCGACGTGCAGGACGGTACCGCCACCGCGCTGTCGGCCTCGATGATGGCCGAGGCCGCGGCCGAGCCCCTCGACGCCAGCGCCGGCGGCACGGTGAGCGGCGCGCGGGGCGCCCAGCTCACCGCGGCGGCGGGTGCCTTCGTCGACGGATCGGGCGTGCCGGTCAGCGGCACGGTGCAGGTTCACCTGACCGCCTTCGACCCGGCGAACCAGGGTCACCTGGCAGCCGTGCCAACGCTCCGCGCCGAGGTAGCAGGGGAGCAGGCCGAGCTCGAGAGCTTCGGCTTGCTCGACGTCACCGTCCGCCAGGACGGCGCCACGCTCCAGGTCAAGAGCGGCGAGAAGCTCTCGATCCGCATTCCAGCGGGCACCGTCGGCACGCCGCCGGAGACGATCCCGCTCTGGTCCTACGACGAGCAGAGCGGGCTGTGGAAGCAGGAGGGCGAGGCCACGCTCAACGCCGCGGAGAAGGTCTACGAGGCGGAGATCGGCCACATGTCGATGTGGAACTGCGACATGGTGATGGAGACCACCTGCGTCAGGGGGCTGGTCAAGGTCGAGTCGGGGGCGGTGCTGCCTG
>JAUVBO010000143.1 GCA_030591195.1 Pseudomonadota bacterium | reverse complement strand
TGGCAGCGATGATCGACCACCTCGAGGCCGACGATTACTTCGGCGTGGTGCTCTTCGAGAGCCAGGCTCACCTCGGCAAGCCCCTGTCGAGCGTTGGCCAGACGAACCTGGGCGCGATCAAGAACCACATCCTGCAGATCGAGCCCCGCGGCGGGACCAACATGGCCGCCGGCTACGACAAGGGCACCGAGCTGTTCGCCCAGGTCGCCGGCGCCGACCCCGCAGTCTACGAAAACCGCATCATCTTTCTCACCGACGCGATGCCCAACACCGGCGAGACGGGCCAGGGCTCGCTGCTGGGGATGGTCACGGACAACGCGAAGAAGAAGATCTACACCACGTTCATCGGCGTCGGCGTCGACTTCAACAGCACCCTGGTCGAGGCGATCACCAAGGTCCGGGGCGCCAACTACTACGCGGTGCACAGCGAGGCAAAGTTCAAGGCGCGGATGGACGATGAGTTTGACTTCATGGTCACCCCGCTGGTCTTCGACCTCGAGCTAGCCTTCGCCTCGGCCGGCTTCGCCATCGACGAGGTCTACGGCTCGCCCGAGGCAGACCAGGCCACCGGCGTGCTGATGCGGGTCAACACCCTCTTCCCGTCGAAGGTCGAGGGCGGCCAGACCAAGGGCGGCGTGGTGATCCTCAAGCTCGAGCAGACCGGCAGCGACAAGCAGATCGATCTCTCGGCGAGCTACCAGGACCGCGAGGAGCAGGCCTACAGCACCAAGGCGCCGTTGACCTACGACGCCCAGCTCGACGTGGCGCCCAACACCGGCGTCCGCAAGGCGATCCTGCTGTCACGCTACGTGCGGCTGATGAAAGCCTGGATCGACGACGAGCGCGTCCTCACCGGAGCGCTGCCGAACACCGACGGCCAGTGGGAGCGCGGGTCCCTGCCGCTGACGGTCAGCGCCACCAGCCTGGCGAAGATCAAGACCTTCCTCACCCACTTCAAGGCCGAGGCCGCCGCCCTCGGCGACCAGGACCTGGATCGCGAGACCAAGATCCTCGAGAAGCTCGCCAACCTGTAGCCACTCGCGCCCCACCCTGCGCCGCTGGGAGCGGGTCGGTCCGCATTGGTGGATTCGCAGCGCTCATCGACTCGCTGCAGGCGCCGGCAGGCTCTCCGCGGCGCGGCTCGGCGGGATGCCGAACAGCCGCTTGAACTCGCGGCTGAACTGCGACGGGCTGTCATAGCCGACCCGGAACGCCGCCTCTCCCGCGTTGAGCCCGGAGTTGACCAGCATCAGGCGCGCTCGATGCAGGCGGACCTTCTTCAGGTACTGGATCGGGGAGAGGGAGGTGACCCTCTTGAACGTGTGATGCAGGGTCGACTCGCTCATTCCGGCAGCGCGAGCGATGCTGGCGATGTCGAGACGCTCGCCATGATGCTCCTCGAGAAAGCGCAGCACTCGCGAGATTCGGTGGGTGCTCGAGTCCCTCAGCGCCAGGGCGCGCAGAGCATCACCCTGCTCACCTGAGAGCACACGGTACAGGAGCTCGCGCACCGCCGCCGGGCCGAGGACGCGGCGATCTACCGGATCCTCGATCACCCGCAACAGGCGGGTGGCAGACTGAATGATCGACGCGCTGGTCCGCGAGGTGGTCATCGTCGGCTGCTCTCGATGGCCCGCGCTGGCCCGCGACTCCGCTTCCTCCAGGTCCAGGATCAACTGGCTGACCACCGCGGTGTCGATCTCGAGCACCAGCGCCAGGAACGGCCGCTCGACGGTCGCCTCGACGATCTCGGCCTCGATCAAGAGCGGCAGCGAGACCAGGAGGAAGTTGTCTGGATCGTAGTTGACGACCCGGTCGCCGAAATAGGCGCGCTTGCGGCCCTGGGCGATGAAGCACAGGCACGGCTTGTACGCGACCTGCTGCCGGCGCATCGGCTGATGGGCACGAGCGACGATCAGCTCCGGCCACGCCGTGGGGCTAAGCCCCTCCACGTCGGCGAGTCGCCCGATCACGCTCACCAGCTCAACCATGGACGTTCGGGTGGCTTGATCTCGCTCGGTCTTCATCTCGTCACGCTCCCGATGCGACTCCAGCATCAAGCAGGATTATGCCAGTGGAGGTCGTTCTGGCGCCCGTGACTTCCAGCTTCTTGCAGGAATGGGCAAACAAGCCGCAGCATCACGATATCGCGGCAGGCGCCGGCTTGGCTATAGTGTTCGACCAAGGGAGGAGACGATGAAAATATTCGAGCCGATCCAAGTTGGCCCCACCACCCTGAAAAACCGCCTCGCACGGAGCGCGACCTGGCTCGCGGCCTGCCCCGAGGGGGAGATCACCGAGGCGCTGATCGAGCGCCACGTCGAGCTCGCCAAGGGCGGCTGCGGCCTCGCGGTCACCGGCTTCGCCTTCATCGCTCCCGAGGGGGGATTGCTGCCGGCGATGATCGGCGTCGAGAGCGACGAGCGCGTCGCCGGGCTCCGGCGCCTCACCGACCGGGTCCATCACGCGACCCCCGAGACCAAGATCTTCTGCCAGCTCGTCCACACCGGGATCTGGCGACTGCCCTTCGTGCGCACGACCTATGCGGACACCTTTGCCGCCGATCAGACCAAGGACCCGTTCATCGACATGGGAGGAACCGGCGAGACCTGCCCGGCCGCCACCGAGGAGCAGATCAACGAGGTGATCGGCAAGTGGGCTGCCGCGGCTCGCCGCTGCCAGGACGCCGGATTCGACGGCGTGGAGCTACACTTCGCCCACGGGTTCGGCGCGGCCGGCTGGATCAGCCCGGCGTGGAATCACCGGACCGACCGCTGGGGGGGGAGCCAGGAGAATCGCGCACGCTACGGCGTCGAGGTGGTCAACGCGGTCCGGAGCGCGATCGGTGACTGGCCGGTGATCGCCAAGATCAACAGTACCGACGGCATCGAGGGCGGCATCGAGCCGCCCGACGTCGACTACTTCGCCAAGCGCCTCGTCGAGGCCGGCATCGACGGACTGGTCGTCTCCGGTGGGTGTCCAGCCTCGGGTCCCAAGGACGGCCCCTCGAGGCTCGCCCGCGTCGGCAAGGAGGGCAGCGGCGGCGAGGGCTACTTTGCCGCGGCTGCCGGCAAGGTGCGCGCAGCGATCGGTGGCGATGGGGCGAGCGCGATCCCGATCTTCGGGGTCGGCGGATGGCGAACCACGGCGATGATGCAAGAGCACCTCGGCAGGTCGTGCGACGCCTTTGCCCTCTCGCGGCCGCTCCTCAACGATCCCGACCTGATCAACAAGTGGATCGACAACCCCGACCACCTCACCTCGTGCGTCTCCTGCAGCAAGTGCATGCAGGGAGCAGGCATCGTGGTCTGCAGAAAGGACGACTAACGGTCGCCGCCCTCGCGACGGAAGGCAGATGACAAGAGGCAAGAAGAGGGCGCTGATCACCGTCGGGCTCGCCGTCGCGTGCGCCGCTGCCGCGGCCCTGCTGTGGTTCTATCGGACCCAGACAACCTGGGTCGAGTCGCCGTCGTACCGGCGCGTATCGAGGGCGCCGGCGCGCGTGCTGGTGGTCGTTTACTCACGCACGGGCAACACCCTGGGGGCGGCCAAGGAGGCCGCCCGCTTCTTCGACGCGGACCTGCTGCGGATCGAGGCGCCGCAGTACGCCCGGACCATCAAGGGGCAGCTGCTCGCGGGGAGGCACGCGGACGAGGAGGTGACCACGACGCCGATCGAGCACGATCCGGTGGCTGTCTCCCGCTACGACCTGATCCTCCTCTGCTCGCCCACCTGGTGGTTTCGACCGGCGCCGCCGATCTGGTCCTTTGTCGAGAACCACGACTTCGCGGCAAAACCCGTGTTCCTGCTGATGACCGGCAACAGTCGCCTCAAGCAAGAGCTCACCGGCAAGCTCGGCACGCTCGTCGAGAAGAAGAACGGCAGGTTCTTGGACACACTCTTCATCCGCCGGGGGCGGATCATCTGGCAGAAGACGCCGGACGAGGTGCACAGAGAGGTGCGCGAGGCCCTCGCGGCACGCCAGGCGACGTGGCCGGTGAAACCCTGACCATCACTGCCCCCAGCGGAACGGGGGATCCGTTGCACACGCGAGGGTCCCCCTCTTCGATCAACGCACAGCGGAGGGCGATGCTATGCTCCCTGTCACGTCATGCGATCCGCGGCCACCATCGCTCTGCTGCTCCTCCTTGGCGGCTGTGACCTGATCTTCCCCTTCGCCGGGGGACCAGCGGACGCAGCGCGCGACAGCATGGGGGACGGCGCAGCGGACGGGGTCCACGACACCGATGTCGGCCACGGCGATCTAGGCGACGACGGACCCACGGGGGACGGCGCGGCGGACGGCGCCCCTGACGCGCGGCCCGACACCCTCGGCGACGACAGCGCCGCCCCCTCCCAGGGCGGCGTCTGTGGCCCGGACGGCTGGTGCTGGGAAAACCCCCGACCGCAGGGCAATCAGCTGCGCGGGATCTGGACCAGCGGCCAGGAGGTCTTCGCCGTCGGCGATCTCGGGACGATCATCCACTTCGACGGCGCCAGCTGGCACCTGCAGCCGTCGGGGACGTCCAAAACGCTCCGCGGCGTCTGGGGCAGGGGCTCGAGCGACGTCTACGCGGTGGGCGACAACGGGACGATGCTCCGCTTCGATGGCGCGACGTGGGCCGCGATCTCCTCGGGCACCAACAATCTGCTCAACGCCGTCTGGGGACTTGGCCCCGACGACGTCTACGCCGTGGGGTTCAAGGGCACCGTGCTGCGCTTCGACGGCACGGCGTGGACGCCGATGGTCTTCCCGTGGGCTGACCACCTCTACGCGATCTGGGGCAGCGACGCGGCCAATATCGTCGCCGTTGGCGCCGACGGGACGATCTTCCGCTTCGACAGCAAGGACTGGACCCAGGATATCTCGCACACCAGCGAGACGCTCTACGGCGTCTGGGGTAGCGGGCCGAGCAACATCGTCGCCGCCGGGTTTGCCGGCGCCGCGGTGCGCTTCGATGGCGCCGCGTGGCAGACGACCGCGCCCACCGGCGGGGACCACCTCTGGGCCGTGCATGGCCTCGGTCCGACGAAGATCTATGCCGGCGGCCACGACGGCTTGCTGCTGCGCTTCGACGGCAGCAGCTGGACCCCGGTCGCCGCCCAGCTGACGACCGAGCACGTCTACGGTCTGTCTGCCGCCGGCCCGAACGAGCTGTGGGCCGCGGGCAGCGGCGGTCTGCTGGCCCGCGGGATCGGCGGAAGCTGGAGCACCATCAGCTCTGGTTCGACCCGGGATCTCAACGCCGCCTGGGCCAGCGCCGCCGACGACGTACACGCGGTTGGCTTCGGGGGGGTGATCCTGCATCGCGACAGCACGGGCTGGACCGTGACCACCGCGGGCGGAACCGGGGCCCTGTACGACGTCTGGGGCGCCGGTCCGAAGCGGGTCTTCGCCGTGGGAGCCGGGGGCCTCATCCGACGCTACGACGGCACTTCCTGGGTCAATGAGGCCTCGCCCACCGGCGACACCCTGCACGGCATCTGGGGCTCGGGACCCGACGCGGCCTTCGCCGTGGGCGACGCGGGGACCATCGTCCGCTTCGACGGTACCAGCTGGAGCACCGTGCCCTCGCCGACGTCCCAGCCCCTGCGTGACGTCTGGTGCGGCAGCGCCACCCTGGCCTACGCCGTGGGCGACGGCGGCACCATCCTGCGCTTCGACGGCAACGACTGGACCCCGGACGCCTCGATCTCCTCGCAGAACCTTCACGCGGTCTTCGGCGGCTCCACCTTCGCGGTGGCCGTCGGCGAGGGCGGCACGGTGCTGCGCAATGACGGCGCCGGCTGGACCCCGCAGACATCGGGCACCATGTGGAGGCTCCACGCGATATGGGGCGCCGGCCCCAGCGACCTGTACGCCCTGGGCGTGAGTCGCACGGTGCTGCGATACACCGGGACCTGGGCGACGATGGACCGGCCCCGCTCGGCACAGCTGTGGGGGCTGACCGGCATCGGCGGCGACGTCATCGCGGTGGGCAGCGGCGGGACGATCCTGCGGCGCTCACCCTGAGCAGCTGTCGGCACCGGCGCTTTGGCTGGAGAGGGGGTCAGGGGGTCATCGTGATCCCGTGGGTGCGGTAGGACCAGAGCACGGTGAGGAAGTTGCCCGCCACGCACGCCTTGCTCACCGATGGGATCAGGTCGATCCGGTCCGGGCCGAGCAGGTTACCGTAGGGGCCCTTGGCGAAGCCCCCGTCGAACACGCGCGCGCTGCCCAGCAAGGCGCCGGTGATGTTGACGTGCACGGTCCACTTGCCCTTGCCGCTCCACACGCTGGGGCCCGGGATCGAGGCCACCTGAAGGTGGTCGGCAATATTGCTCGGGCAGTCACTGGGGAAGGGGTGGCCAGAGCGGAGGATCCAGAACAGATCGCGGCCGATGTCATAGACCAACGCACCGCCGTGATTGCTGGCGTCGGGGGATCCGTGAGGGATCGACCGGCCGGTCAGAGGACCCAGTCGAGGACCACGCCGATGACCGAGTACACCGGCTCCATCGGCCAGATGTTGTAGATCAGGTAGCCGAAGAGCGCGGCGAACAGGCCGCAGATCACCAGGGTGACCACCCGCGTCTTCGGCCGGACCGCCGCCCGCACCGCGAGGAGCGCGAAGCCGAGCGCGATGGCGCCGTTGGCCACCCGCATCGTCGTCCTGCTCTCGAGCTCCGCCCCACAGCTTCCGACCACCACTGCCCCGATGATCACCCAAATCGCAGCGGTCGCGAGCTTCTTCCACATCCGACCACTATAGATCGTCGAGGCTTCCGGGTCCCAGGCTGCGAGGGTGGCGCAGATGAAACGTCTCGCTGGCCAACGCATCCTCGATGCGGGATTGACGGCGCGCGTCC
>JAUVBO010000037.1 GCA_030591195.1 Pseudomonadota bacterium | reverse complement strand
ATCAACCTCTCGGACACCCACATGTCACTGACCGACATGCAGGATCTCGACGCGCCCAGCAGCGACGCGGTGGTCGAGCTCGCCCCCTACGTCGCGTCGATCCACCGGGTCGCCGGCGGCGCCTACGTCGTCGAGCAGGTCAAGTCCGAGCCCTGGTCCTGGGGCGATGGTGACGCCTCCGAGTTCCGCGTTCGCGCTACCAGCGGCGCGCTCGCCGACAACCCCGTGGTCGCCAGCTTCACCGTCAGCCAGGTCGAGCGGGTGCTGCCCTACGGCGACGACACCCTGGTGCTGGTCCGTCGGGTGCGCGACCTGGCCGTCGCCAACACCGACAGCGACGGCAACGCGCTGCCATCCTGGCACCGGCCGTGGAAGAAGCAGGCGGTGGTCTACGACCTGTCGAACCCGGCCAAGCCGACCTTCGCCGGCGCCGTCGAGCTGCCGATGAGTCACGTCAGCTACTATCGCTACTGGTGTGGCACGTCGCCGTTCTGGTTCGGCTACGCCGACGCCAACGGCTGGAGCCCGGCAGCGGGCGGCCTGGTCTTCCTCTCGTCGAGCTACGACTACCAGACCAGCCTCGCCAAGCGCGAGTTGGTGCTGCTCGATCTGCGCAACCGCTTCAGCCCCCAGGTGGTCAGCCAGCCGCTGCCCGCCGACGCCGACCTGACCTTCGTCGGGATCGCCGCCGACCAGACATCGCCGTCGGGCGACGCGGTGCTGGTGAGCTACAAGAAGAACCTCGGCGACAAGGACTTCGACGGCCAGACCTTCACCGAGCAGCAGTACTTCGTTCAGCGCTGGCGCGTGGCCGGCGGCCAGCTGGTGGCCGAGGACACGATCAACATCCCCGGCCGGCTGGTCAAGGCCACCAGGCTCGACGGCCAGGCAGCGCTGCTGACTCAGGACGACGCCTACGAGAAGACGGCTGATGGCAAGTTCCAGTCCCACCCGCGGCTGCACCTGCTCTCGCTGGCCCAGGGCGCGCCCCTGGCGCTGCTGCAGGACTCCCAGCGCTTCACTGGCCTGTACCTCAAGGACCTGGTGCTCGACGGCAAGCAGCTCTACGTCAACGCCCGCCAGCGCTACCAGAGCTACTGGGGGCCGGTGCCCCTCGAGGGCGAGCTGACCGCCGAGGCGAACAAGCCCACCGGCGACCAGTTGCTCGTCTTCCACATCGCGGCCGAGCGCTTCGCCAGGGTCTATCGCGAGGACACCCAGGCCAACAACCTCGAGATCATGGGCATCCACCAGGGGACGCTGTTCCTCAGCCTCGCCGGTGACGGTGTGGTGGTGGTGGACATGCAGACCCCGTGGCAGCCCGAGGCGCGGCGCTTCGTTCGTACCCTCGGCTACGCGACCCACGTCCAGTTCGCAGGCAACAGCGCCTTCGTCGCCTCCGGCTACTACGGCGTGCACCAGATCGATCTGTTCTCCACCGCCCAGATCCCCGTGGCCCAGGTGGCCTCTCCCGCGGCCCAGATTCCGGTGGCCCCGTAGGCTGGTCGAGGGGCCAGCGCGTCGGTGACCTGTTCACTTGACGCGCGGCCTCGCGCCGATCGATGGTGAGTCGTTCCATCGATCGGGAGTGAAGACCAGATGACCCCTCGCCGCGTCCTCATCGCGCTCACCGCCTGTGCTCTGGCGGCCGGCGTCCTCGCCGCCAGCTGCAGCAGCAACGACGGCAAGTCCTGCCCCCAGTGTCTCCCGGGCCAGATCTGCAACCAGGCCACCGGGACCTGCGTGCCGGTGGGCGTGGGTTGCCCGGCCACGGGCTGCGGGACCAACGCGCTGTGCCGCGCGGACAACGTCTGCTCATGCAACGCGGGCTTCGTCGACTGCAACCAGGACCTCGGGCAACCCGGCAGCAACGGCTGCGAGTGCGCGGGCGGCTGCAGCGGCGCGGCCTGCGCCACGGCCGGCGGCTGCGTGGCGACCATCGCCAACGCCTGCGGCGGCAGCACCCTCTTCTGCAGCGCCGGCACCTGTGCACCCTGTCCGCCGGGCCAGTTCAACTGCGACGGGATCAACGACTGCGAGAGCGCCACCGCCTGTGGTGGGGCTGGCTGCGATCGGGACCTGCAGGGTGATTGCGGCGGCAGTGACAAGTTCTGCGACGCGAACCTCCTGTGCGCCGCCTGCCCGGAGGGGCAGTACAACTGCGACGGGATCCAGCTGTGCGAGAGCTACGTCCCGTGCGTGCCGATCTCGGGGGACTGCGACCCGAGCTGCCAGAAGGACGACCGTCGCAAGTGCGCCAAGAACCCGGCGAAGAACAACTTCTGCGAGGAGTGCTTGACCACCGAGCACTGCCAGAACAACCCCGGCTCGATGGGGCCGTTCTGCGACACGTCCGACCTCGCTGGCACCGGCCAAAACTATTGTATCTGCAAGACCGAGAGCGACTGCGCCACCAGCACCCAGGGACACAGGTGCCTGGTCAGCCCCAGCGGGACCAGCAACCCGGCCTTCAAGCAATGCTCATGCAAGACCGGCGCCGATTGCCCTCAGAGCTACCCGCTCTGCATGTATGGCGACAGTAAGTACGTCCTTGGCCGCTGTACCCCTCGGTGCACCAAGGACGACGACTGCGAGGGTCTCGGGCTCGGCACCGCGGCCTATTGCCAGAGGGACACCGGCCAGTGTGACGTGGCCGTGGGGCCTTGATCGGGGCCTAGTTCTGACCCTGGGCGAGGCAGTCGTCTAGGCGGGTGGCTCCGTCGTTGTCGAAGTCGGTGAAGCTAATCCCCATCCCCGCGATCCTCTTGTCACCGCGTTGATGAAGCCCCCAGTGGTTGACCTTGCCGCGCGCCGCGAGGCCGTGCTCGCTGTCGGGCAGGGCGAAGTACAGCTCGATCGAGCAGTTCTCCGGGAACGGATCCCGCGATTCGAGGAAGATCCCGCCGCTCGAGATGTCCCGGGCGACGTAGCTGTAGAAGCGCTGTGCAGGGGTTTGAATCAACACGGGAAAGGTAAGGTCGGTTCTGAGCCAGCTGCGACGGTCGATAGCCATGTAATCATTGCCTCCAACCGAGATTCTCCCAGTGTAGACTAATGAAGTCAATAAACCTACATTAGCATACTCAAACTGACATGTGCGTGCCCACGTTTTCGCAACGAGCGGTGGGGTGGATCGCAGTGTCTGTTGTTCCGCGGCCATGATCGCTGCCGGGGTAGGGCGGCGATTTGCGTTGACCAACACGACTTGAAAGCTGAAGCTTCCCGGCGCTAACAGAGGGACTCTGGGTGTTGGTGGCAGGGTGTTGGTGGCAGGAGTATGTGGATTGGGCTATTCCCAGCAGACTTCAGAAACCGGGTGCCGGGCAGCGGGTCTTTCTACCGGCGGCTGCACCCTCACGCTTCGCAGCCGCGGCCGCCGGCGAGGGTCACGGGTCAAGGCCGATGGCGAGGTTCGTTGTCAGGCCGGAGGCCCGTCGGAGCAGTGGATCCACGGGCGCCTGAGCGAGATCAGCCAGCACGGGCTGGTCTTCGAGCCGCCCGACGATCGGGCGCTCGAGGACGGCGCGGCGATCGCCGGCTTCCTCCGTCTGGCCGGCGCTCCAAACGAGGTGGAGTTCCTCGGTGAGGTGGTGCGGTCGCTGCCCTTGCAGCACCCGGGGAGCTCCGGCGCCGTGGCGCGCCATGCGATACGTTTTCTTTACCTGGCCGAGGCCGATCGCGCGTGGCTCGAGCGGGTCATGGCCCGCGGTCGGCGCGTTGACCGGACATGGGCCACCGGCTCCGGCATTCGCCCCCGACAAGCGGCCACGACCTTGAGGCTCTGGCCGGTTCGCCGGCATCAGGCCTGATCTACAAGCGCCTCTTGCCCCTTCGGTACGATCAATGGCACCTTTGAGCTCCATCAAGCCGGAGCCTGAGGCGAGGAGCTTGGCAGGCGTGTCACCGAAGATCGAGCGGGTTTTTCTAGAGTACCGAGGTGATTCTATCGGGCTGGTGCCCGGGGAGAACCTCGTCGGTCGCAACATCGAATGCCGGGTCCGTTTCAACGACGCGGCGGTGTCTCGTCGGCACATGCGCTTCCTGGTGCTCGACAACCGGCTGCTGGCCGAGGATCTCGGCAGTAGCAACGGTACCTGGGTCAACGACGTCCGGCTCGACGACACTCGCGAGCTCCAGAACGGCGACGTCGTCGAGGTTGGCAGCCGGACCTTGCGCGTGGCGCTGCACCTCGGCCTCGACTCCGAGTCCGAGGACGAGGTGACCGCCGAGAAGACCGAGAACCGGTACCTGGACTGGACCGGCGCTGGTGACGCCGACGGTGCGGACGAGTCCGACGACAGTGACCGTCACCGTCGCCCTACGCCCGCCCGCGGGACCATCGCTGTCGATGCTCCCGTCGCCTCCGATGTTACGCCCCGCCGGCGCGTCCGTACGGTGCCGTCTCCACCGCAGGCATCGCCGTCCCGGGAGGCGCACAGCCTGCCGAGCCGGCGGATCTGCCCCCGGTGCCGATCGCGGGTCTCCTTCGAGCACGACATCTGTGACAAGTGCAGCTACCGCTGGCCCAAGGGGTTGCCGATGACGGTGACCCAGCCGCTGCGAATAGCCGACCTCGGCGGGGCCGAGCGGCGCCGGCACAAGCGGATCACGGTCCAGATTCCGGTGATCTACAACAGCGACCTGCTCTGCTTCGACGCCGTGGCGCGAGACCTGAGCGAGGGCGGGGTGTTCCTCGCCACCGACCTGCTCGACGAGCCGGGCACTGAGTGCTCACTGACGATGCTACCCGACGGCGGCCAGGCCCTGTCGGTGCACGGGGTCATCCGGCGGGTCGTCCAGCACGGGATCGACGGCCTGCCCGGCATGGGCATCCAGTTCGCCGACTCCGATGACGAGGTCGTTTCCCAGATCACCGCGCTGCTCAAGCGCCGCGCGCCCTGACCCGTCAGTCGGGGTGGTTGGGCGGACTCGGCGGACAGCACAGTCCGAGATCCAGGCTTGTGCCCCGGCGCAGATCGGCGGTGGGACTGGTACGCTCGAGCATCTCCGGTCGCTGGTGATCGATCTGGGTCTCCACCTCGGTATGGGCGAGCGCCGAGGCGATGTCGTCCGGCCAGCCCGGGACCGACGGCGGCATCCGTTCCAGCTGTTCGACGAACGACTCGACCCAGTCGCTAGCCCGTGACGGGCGCCGCTCGGGCCGGCGGGTGAACGCATGAGAGAAGGCCCGATCGATCTCGATCGGCGCCTTGGGCAGCAGCGTCGATACGGCGGGGGGCGTCCGCCGGAAGGTCTCGAGCAGCACGCGGGCGAAGTCCGACGCGCTCACCAGCGGACGTCCGACGAGCGCCTCGTAGGCCACGGCGGCGAAGGAGTAGAGGTCCGCGCGACCGTCCACCGTCGCGCCCACCAGCTGCTCGGGCGCCATGTAGCGCGGCGTGCCCACCAGGTCCCCGGTGCAGGTGACATCGGCGCCGACAGACAGCTCCTTGGCGATGCCGAAGTCGAGCAGCTTGAACTTGAGCCCCCCCGGCGCGGCGAGGACGAAGACGTTCTCGGGCTTGATGTCGCGATGGATCACCCCCGCCGCGTGCGACGCGTGCAGCGCGGCGCTTCCCTGGCGCAGCAGCGCTCCGACCTGGGCCGGGGTGCCCGGGCCGTGGGCCCGCATCAACGCCTTGAGGTTGCAGCCCACCAGCAGCTCCATCACGATGTAGCGCGAGCCGTCCTCGAGCAGACCGACGTCGTGGACACCGATCACCCCGGCGTGGGAGATGCGCGCCAGGGCCCGCGCTTCGTTCTCGAACCGGATACTCATCCGCTCGTCGCCGAAGAACCGCGCCTGGAGGATCTTGATCGCCACGTCGCGGTCCAGCTGCTCGTCCCGACTACGGAAGACTGTCCCCATCCCGCCCTTGCCGAGCAGACAGGTCAGCCGGTACCGGTTGTCGATCCGGTAGGGTAACGGTCGTGGCGGCGTCGCGAGCAAGGTCTGGTCCGCGGCGCATCGCTCGAGGCGGTGGTCGAAGCAGCCGCCACACTCGGGGCAGATCTGCAGCGCGTCGATGCCGCGGTCGATCATCTCCTGGCGCGACAGCCGCCGGCGTTCGGTGGAGACCGCCAGCCGGCGGCGCAGCCGGTCCATCTCGAGCACCCCCCCGAGGTGGGCGCAGAAGCTGGCCAGCAGCTGACAGACCTCCTCTGATCGCAGCACCCCGGGGGGTCCGAGCACCAGCGCGCCAACCAGCTCGCCGGAGTAGCCGCGCACGGCAAGCAGCGCGTCGCTGCGCCGGTCGACCGGTCCGCCCTGCTTGAGCAGCTGCAGCTGCTCGGCGGTCGGCGCCGGGACCTCATCGTCGCCGGCTACGACCTGGCCGTCGCCGGCGGTCGAGAAGACGGCGAGCCGTTGCGCGCCGGTGGCCTCGCGCACCTCCTCGACCACCTCGCTGCACCAGCCACCGACGTCCTCGAGCGCCGAGGAGGAAGAGGAGGCGAGGCGGGCCACCCGGGCGCGGGCACACTCGAGCTGCCGCCTCAGCTGGCCGAGCTGATCCCGGCCGATCTTCAGCGCGAGCTGGGACCGGATCCGCGCCTGGGCAACCTGAAGATCGAGCGGTCGGGAAAGGTAGTCGTTGGCGCCGAGGCGGAGGCCCGCCACCACCTGGTCTCGGTCGTCGGGCGAGCAGATCAGCACCACGGGCAGGTCTGCCTCCCCCTGCGAATGGCGGAGGGTCTCGAGCACCGGCAGGCCGCCGTTGAGGGGCGTCGTCAGATCGAGCAGCACCAGGTCGAAGGCTCGCCGGGCCGCGAGCTCGAGTGCCTCGCTGTCGCTCGCCGCGGTCCGCACCTCGTGGCCCTGCTCGGCGAGGAAGCGGCTGAGCAGCGCGCGGTTGCTCGCGTGGCCCTCTACCACCAGCAGTGAGCCGGTAGGGGCGACCCCGACGCCCTGGGCGCCGAACGGCGTGAGCGCGTTCGAGGTGTCGAGCCGCTCGTGCTGCGCGGGCAGCCCGGAGGTCGTGCGCCGCTGGGCGCCGAAGTGTCGCTTGAGCAGCTCGACGACCCTGCGGCTGCTGCCCTCGATCTTTTCGAGATCGGTGAGCATCGAGCGCAGCCCTCGGTCGCGCGCGTCCTGCCGCAGGAGACCGGCGGAGCCGATGATCTGATGCAGCGAGCCGAGGACGGCATGTCGCAGCTCGACCAGCGGCCCATCACGGGGGCCACCGAGAGGCTCACCACGAAATCCATCCCGTGGTGCACTGTTGTCCAGACGGATCGATTCACCCCGGCAAGTCAACACGCCCTATCCCCCTTCCACACCGCGACCGCACACCGGTGACGCGACCCACAGCGACGAATCACTCAGAGCATCAGGTCGTCACAGGCTCTCGTTCACTGATGTGAACCGGGTGCGGGCTCCCAGTCCCGCAGGATGATGTCGACAACCGTGTCGTGAAGCGCATCGGCCTGCTCCGACGACAGGGGGGCGAACTTCACCGCCAGCGCTCCGGGAAAATGGGGTATCGAGGGCTCGTCCGAGCGGAAGTGATGTCGGACCACCTGCGCCTCGAGGTCGAGGCTCTGGGCTTGCGGCAGCAACAGCCGGAGCCTGACCTCCTCGCCCACCGGCGGGACATAGCCCGCCGACAGCAAGGCGCCGCCGGCCGAGAGGTTCTCGACCTGGTACCTCTCACGGAATCGTTTGCCGTGGCACGAGGCGCCAACTCCCGCTGACGCCACCCGGTACGCGCGTCGCGCGTCAGGCCCGCTCCCCTCACGTTCCATCTCCCGCCTCCCTGTCGTGTGCCTTGCGTCACTGTGACCGATTCGATCTGCTTGGGCAAGACGCCAGCGAACGATCGCCGCCAAGCGAATGACCTGAAGCAGTTCTTTTTTTTTGGGGCGCTGCGAGACGGATCGGCAAACGTCGAATTGCGGAATTTGACCCACTGCGATCCACCTGACGAAGCGAGCCAGGCGCCCTCGGGGGCGTGCCGAGCACCGGTCGGCGCCCGGCGGACGCCGACCCTCGGTCAGCGGCAGGTCACGCAGCTCGGCGCGACCTGTGGGTGAAGCGCCGTCGCGACCCAGCCAGCCACGCCAGCGCCGGAGATCTGGACCCAGACGCCGTCGGGCGAGCGGCCGCTGATGGCGTAGCTTCCGGGAGGTACCTGTCCGATGCGGCTGCCGTCGGGGCCATCCCGCAGGTTCATCGCACAGCAGACGCTCAGCTGCCCCGCGCCGCCGCAGTTGCCGGTGCTGCCGCAGGTCGAGCCGGGTTGGGCCACAGCTGGAGCGCTCGAGCCGTCGCCACCGCCGCCGAACATCTGCTGGCAGGCGCTGGCGCCGCACTCGTCGAAGAACCAGTGCAGGCTGCCGCCGTAGCAGACGCAGTGGAACTTGACGTTCTGGCCCTGGTGATCGAGGCAGCTGGTGACGCCGCCCACCGCGGCGATCTCGGGGTTGGGACAGAGACCCTGAGATCCGTCGCAGGCGAGGTTCTGGTTGCTGTGCTGGTGGCAGCCGGCCACCGGCGTGACGGTGGCGGGGGCCCCACTGCCAGGCTGACTCGAGACGGTGGTCGTCGGCGCGCTGCCCACTGGCGAGCCCATGTCCTGGTAGGCCTGCTGCACCCCGGCGGTCACCGCGCCCCAGGCATCGCCGAAGGAGCCGTCGGCCGGGTAGAGACGGTAGAAGGTCAGGGCGCGGACCGGCGCACGGCCGAGCGCGTTGTACTGGCGGACGCCGCGGACCGTCTCGCGGATCCAGCGCGTGGCATCGCCGTTCCAGGGCGGCGGCGGGTGGATTTCGGAGATGAACAGCGCCGGCACCGAGCCGCCGCTGCAGCTGCGGCTGCGGACCGAGTCGCCGCTGGTCTCGTTGCCGCTGGCCGAGGTGCAAGCCTGGGCATCGCGCAGGTGGCGGCGCAGATCCTCGTAGGTTTGTCGTGCAGTGTCGGCGTAGTCGTAGGTGGTGTAGATGTCACACTGGCCGCCGGTGACGCGCTCGGTGTTCTGGTAGCACCAGGGGGCGTCGAAGGGCAGCCCCTGCAGGTGCAGGCCGACGCCGCCGATGCGCCCGCCGGCCCGCGCGATCGCTTCGAGGTAGTCGCCGACGGAGTAGTCGCGGCAGGTGGCATCGAGGAACACCGCCCCGCCGTCCTGGTGGAAGAACCGTGGCATGTGTGGGGCTGTGACGAGCTTGATGTGGCCGAGACCCGCGGCGCCGAGAGCGTCCTGGACGGCCCTGAACATTCGCGCGTAGCGGGCGGGCGTCGCGTACTGGACCCGCTTGCGTCCCGGGTAGAGCCAGCTCAGGTACTCGCAGACGCCGCCGTCCGGTCCGTCCCAGGCGGGGTACTCCTGGCCGTACTGGTCCGGCTCGTTGCCGAGCTGGACGTGCTGCACGCGCCCGAGGCCCTGTGACCGCCGCAGCCAGGTGACCACGGCGTTGCCGTAGGCGGCGTAGTCAGCGTCGCTGGTGGTGTGAGGGAACGCCTGCCCGCCGGCGACGTCGAGCCGCAGCAGGATGTTCATCCCCGCCGGCACGGAGTCGAAGTTCATCGCTGCCCCGCTGCCATCGCCGATGTAGCCGACGAGGGTGACCCAGCCGCCCGGGCCGGTGAACTGGGGCAGGCTCTGGTTGCACTGGGTTCCCGAGACCGGATAGGCGGGCCAGTCGGCGGTGCAGTCGTGAAATCCGAGGAAGTTGTTGCTGCCCGCCTGTTGCACCCGGCGCTCGTTCGGCGCCTTGGAAGTGGGGTCGAGCGGGGCATTGCACGCGAAGAGAGCTGCGCCTATCGCGCAGAGCGTGGCGATACGCATGGGGACCTCCTGACCAGCGACGGCGTTTGGCCGCTGCGAGCGAATCGATTGTCGGTTGCTGGCCCGGGCTAGCAATCAGCGTGCCCGCGAGGGATCTGCGGACTGCTCGGCCCAAACAGCCAACGATCGTCGCTCTTCAGCGGGCAGCGGTCGAGGGGCTGCGCACGTCCTGTGGCACTGCCCGGCGCTACGTCTGGCGGCTGCGCCTCGCTGTCCGCACACGGCGGGGAGCAGTGTCAATGTATCGTCCACAGCGCTACGGTGCCTCTCTCACAGGGAGGAGATTGTCGCCCCTCCTCCTACGTGTCGGTGCGTTCTCCATTAATTGCAGTATGTTGACGGCTGTGTCAGACTTCTCGACACCTTGCTAAATCGAAGACTCTTGTGTCTAGCGGCGGGGAGCCGGCTGGCGACCATCCCCCGCGGGATCTCCGTCCTGGGCGCGATCACGGCCATTGCCCTGGTCGCGTCGCCAGCCCGTGGACAATCTCTGGTCGAGCGATCGTTCGCGACTCAGCTGTTCGAGCCCGCGATCGGCGTGGACCCGTTGCTGAGCGTCGATACTGCCTCGGTGCCGGCCCACCTGGGGTTTCAGCTGGGCCTGATGGTGAGCTACCAGCGCGACCCGCTGGTGGTCTCGTCTCAGGTCCTCGACGCCACGACGCGGCAGCCGGTGACGCCGGGCTTCACCTCGGATGTCTCGCTGGTCGAGAGCCAGATGACCACCGACCTCGCCGCCGCGCTGGGCCTGCGCTACCGCTGGCTGCGAGCCGAGCTGGGGGTCGGGTTTCCCGTGCACCTGCT
>JAUVBO010000562.1 GCA_030591195.1 Pseudomonadota bacterium | reverse complement strand
CCACCACAGCCGTCGTCGAGCTGGCCGCAGCCGCCGGCACAGCTGACAACGGGCACGCAGGCGTCATCCGGCGGCAGGGTCACGTCCGAGATCACACCGGCGTCCGGCGGACCGGCCTCGGTCGTGGCCCCGTCGGTCGCTGCCACCTCGGCGTCAGTCGCGGCGCCGTCGGTCGCTGCCACCTCGGCGTCAGTCGCGGCCCCGTCGACCGCGACCACCTCGGCGTCGGTGGTGGTCGCGGCGTTGTATCGCGCGACGAGGTGGCAGGCGCTGCTGCCCGCCAGGGCGTAGGCCAGTACAGCGATCGTCGGCAACAGGTTCGCCATCGCGAGCCAAAGTATGCCGTCTTCGCGGTCGCGCATCAAAGCCAGACGGACCGACGGCGTGACTCAGCGCAGCGGATCGGCCGGGGGAGCCTGCTCGGTGATCGGGTCGTCGGCCGCGCGGGAAGCCAGCCAGGCGGCGAAGCTCGGGGTGAAGTCGCTGCGCTGCCGGAGGTAGATCGTGGCCGAGTCGTCGGGCGCCGCGGCCGTGGCCCACGACAGGCCGAGCTCCCACTTGGAGCTGACGTAGAGCCAGTGCCGACGCTCGCTGTCGTCGGGCACCACCACACCACCGAGAGGTTGCCACTCGGTCGCCCCACCGATTCCGAGCCCGGCGTGGTCCGCCTCGAGGTAGCCGACGAAGCGATCGAGCAACCCGGCGGGAGGCTCTGGCGGCGCGCTGTCGACGACCTCGATCTCCATCGTCCCCTCGCGGACCACGCCCAAGCGGGTGTCGGCGACGCTGAGGGTCACCGAGATCGTCTGGCCGAGCTGCTCGGCCCGGGGCGTGACCAGGACCTCGAACAGGGTCCGGTCGCCGTCGTCCACGGGGAAGAGCTTGAGCGGCATCTTTTCCGGCTTCGACTCGAGCATCAGGTCCAGCGAAAAGCCAGCCGTGCCCCGCAGCTCGGCGAGCAGCAGCACGCTGGCGCCGGCGTAGCTGCGCATCGACGCGGGATAGACTTGTAGAGTCAGCGCCGCCGGGTCTACGTCCCCGACGAAGCGATCGCCGGGGGCGAGCAGATCCGCCGGTAATGCCACGTCGATCGCCCCGCCATCCGCCCCTTCGCCCGGGTCGCCGTCCGACGAGGAACAGGCGGCGACGCAACAGGCGAACAGCAGCAGGAGGATCAGCCGACCGATGCAGTCGGGTCGATACCAGCACATGGGTGACTCCGTGGGGACGATATTAGCACGGTCGGGTGGCAACACGCACCGCAACCCATGAAAAATACTCGCAACCTGCCTTACACCAGGGAAGGTCCAGACTTTTGCACTCGGCGGCGCAGGGCGCGACAATGGCTGGCTGAGGACTACGTCTGCTTGAAACGCTAGGACCTAACTGCGAGACGGCGCGATCATGACCCAGCTCAGTAGCCGAACCAACCCGCGGGTGAGCTTCCACGCCACCATGATGCTCCAGCCGCGCGAGACCCCGACCCGGTCGGTGCCCGCGCGGACCCACAACATCAGCCAGGGCGGAATGTTCGTCAGCGCCGAGGCGCTCTACTCCATCGGCACCGAGATCGATGCCACCCTGTCGCTGGCCGACGCCACGGCTCATGTTTGCGGTCGGGTTGCCTGGGTCCGACCGGACGACGTCCCGGCACGCCCGCGGGGCATGGGCATCGAGTTCGTCGACCTGTCGCTCCAGTCGTCGAGGCTGCTCAACCTGGCGGTGCAGCACGGCCCGCTCGAGCGCCAGGAGATCAAGCTGCACTTCCAGCATGCGCCGCCGATCCGCGCCCGTGGGCTGGTGATCGATCACGGCCTGCAGCTCACCACCCGGCTGCCCTTTCTGCAGCTCTGCTCCCCGGTGCGCGTCAGCGTGCGCGACGGCGAGGCCAGAGGGACGATCGAAAACGTCGACCTGCGGACCGGCGCCAGCGACGGCGTGCCGCGGCTTCAGATCGACGTCGCGCTGGCGCAGAGCGCGGGGCTCGAGCGCCGGGCTGGCAACGACAACCGCACCGCCTCGGGCGAGATCGAGATCCCCTCGTCGTTGCCCCCGGCGACCAAGGCCGTCACCGCGGAGGTCGTGGACTTCGACCCTGGCGAGCCGACCCTCGACGTCGACCGGACCCGACCCGTCGGTTATCCCGTGTGGGTGGCGAGCGCGGTGCTGCTGCTGTCGGCCGTCGGCGTGGTGGCCGGCCTGCTGCTGGCCCGCCAGCCCGAGCCTAGCCAGCGTTCCGACAACGACGACCGAGTCGTCCACCGCAGCCAGCCGCCTCGGCCGCCAGCGGTGGTGGCGCCACCCGCCCCCGTGGCGCCGGAGCCGGCTGAGACAGCCGACCCAGCTAAATCAGCTATACTAGCTATACCAGACGACTCGGCCGAGGCAGCCGAGCCCAGAGCACCGGTCGCCAGCCTTCCGTCGAGCAGCAGCCGACCACTGATCGTGACCCTCGAGCCCCGGCGGGCGCGCCTCGGCCTGTCGATCACGGGGTCGGCCCGCGAGGCGGAGGTCTACCCCCTCGCCAATCCCCGGCGTGTCGCCGACCGGCAGCCCCACGGCGAGCTCGTCGCGGGACTCGGCAGCCACCCGGTCCGCCAGGGTCCGTTCGGCTCGCAGAAGGTTCTGAAGGATCGGCGCGGGACCCGCGTGATGCTCTTCTTCCGCGGCAGCCGCGAGCGACGCCACCGGGTGACCTTTGCAGATGGCCGAGTCGAGATCGAGGTCGATCGCTGAGGCCCTGGCCGATGACGCGCCGCCGGCAGATTCGCCTCGCCGTCGCTACCTGGGCCCTGCTCGGCGCGGTGACAGCGGCCAGCGCGGGGCGCGGCAAGCGCACGATCGAGGTCCACGACCACCGAGGCGCCCGCGCCCTGCGGCCGGAGAACACCATCGCCGCCTTCGACCACGCCCTGGCGCTCGGCGTCGACGTCCTCGAGCTCGACCTCGGCGTGACCGTCGACGATCAGGTGGTCGTGCTGCACGATCAAACCGTCAACCGCGAGCGCTGCCGCGACACCCGCGGCAAGCCACCCAGGGCCGACCTCGCGGTCCGCTCGCTGACCCTGGCACAGCTGCAGTCGTTCGACTGCGGCAGCCAGCGACACCCGCGCTTCCCCCGCCAGCAGCCGGTGCCAGGCGCCCGGATCCCGACCCTCGAGCAGGTGTTGTCGCTGGTCCAGCGCTCGCGCCATCCGGCGGCGCGGCGGGTGCAACTCAACCTCGAGACCAAGATCGTACCCGGGCTCCCGGCCCTGGCGCCGACCCCGAGGCACTTCGTCAAGCTGGTCGTCAAGCTGTTGACCCGGCACAAGCTGCTGCGCCGGAGCATGCTCCAGTCCTTCGACCACCGGACCCTGCGGGCCGCCGCCCGCCTCGCGCCCGGGTTGAGACGGGTGGCGCTGATCGGCCAGAGCCGGCCCGATCTCGTGGCTGTCTCCCGGGCCGCACGCGCCCGGACCGTCTCGCCTCACCACCGCTGGATCACCGCCGGCGACGTGAAGCGCGCCCACCGGGCCGGCATCCGCGTGGTGCCCTGGACCGCCAACCGGCCCGCCGACTGGACCAGGTTGATCAAGCTCGGGGTCGACGGCATCATCACCGACGATCCGGCGGCCCTGATCCTCTACCTGAAAAGGCAGGGACTTCGTTAAGTCACCTGGTCAAAATAGGTCGCTCATTATGGCCAGCCTCCGAGGAGCTTCTCGGGTGACACCTCCGCCTCCCCCGCAAGGGCACCCGCTGCCGTGCGCCATACCACCGAGGCCGCTGATTCACACTTCGACTGGGAACACCGCCCGCTTGATCACCAAGGGCCAGTTAACGGCCACAACCACCGATGGTGAGCCTCACCCCCCCCGCGATGTGGCACCCGCGAAGGCCTCGACAGCCGAAAGGAGTGCCACAACCACCGATGGTGAGCCTCACCCCCCCGCGATGTGGCGCCCGCGAAGGCCTCGACAGCCGAAAGGAGTGCCACAACCACCGATG
>JAUVBO010000782.1 GCA_030591195.1 Pseudomonadota bacterium | reverse complement strand
TGCTTGCTGTGGTCGCTGGCGGCCTGCGCCGGCGGTGAGGTCTCGATCGGCGCGCCGATTAGCCTCGACCACCCAGGCATCGATCAACCTGGGGCCGTCAACGCCCCGCCGACGCGGGCCCGCTACTCCACCGACGATGGCGCAGAGCTCGAGGCGGCCCCCGGGCTCGAGCAGCAGTTCGTCGCGCTGATCAACAAGGACCGGATCGCCAGCGGACTGGGGACGCTGGAGCCCTACTGGGACCTGATAGACGACGCGCGTGAGCACTCGCGAGCGATGTTGACGGCCGGGTACATCTACCACAACCCCGACCTCGCCTCGGTCACGATGGGCTGGGAGGCCCTCGGTGAAAACGTCGGGGTCGGATCGCAGGACGCGGCGGTGCTGCACCAAGCGTTCATGGACTCGCCGGGCCACCGGGCCAATATCCTCGGCTCGTACAACTACGTGGGCGTGGGCGTGATCAAGGAGGCTGGGTTGATCTGGGTCACCGTGGTGTTCATGAGGGCCGCTCCCGACCTTACGGCCAGCGAGGGCACGTCGTCGCTGTGCCCGGCGGGCAAGCGGTGCGACACCGTCGCCCTGGTGACGCCCGCTTCGGCGTTTGTGATCTTCGATCATGTCAGCCCCGACGCCGGGGTGGAGCAGATCTTCTTCGGCATCGCGGGCGACGTCGGACTGTGGGGCGACTGGGACTGCGATGGAACCTCGACGCCCGGCGTCTACCGCCCGGCCGACGGAAAGGTGTACCTGCGCGACAGCAACGCCTCCGGCGCGGCCGACACTGTCTTCGAGGTGGGGGATGACGTGCCCCTGGTCGGGGATTGGAACGGCGATGGCTGCGACACCATCTCCGGCTACCGGCTATCGCAGGGCAAGGTCTACATCAAAAACAGCCTGCGAGCCGGTGCCGCCGACTACTCGTTTTACTACGGAAACCCGGGCGACCAGCCCTTTGCTGGTGACTTTGACGGCGACGGCATCGACACCGTGGGGCTCTACAGGGTCACCTCGGGCTTCGTCTACTTCCGCAACACCAACACCCAGGGGATCGCCGACTTCGCCTACTACTACGGCAACCCCGGCGACCGGATCACGGCTGGTGACTGGGACGGCAACGGCATCGACACCCTCGCGGTGTACCGCCCGAGCAACGGGATGCTCTACCTGCGCATGACCAACACCCAGGGCATCGCCGACTTCTCGATGCACGTCGGGTCGTCGTTCGTCGGGGCTCACGCCGGCGCCCGCTGAGCGGCTCGGGTTGGCTTCGACCTTGGCCGCGGGGTACCCTCAGGTGGATGTTCCCCGGCTCGAGGAGCTCGATCGCGATCCTGATCGTCGGCGTGATGGTGCCGCGGTGTTCCTACGAGCTAGAGCGGGTATGGACCGACTCGAACACCAGCGTGCAGGACGTCGGCATCTCGTTCAGCGACCTGTTGGGCCCGCCGGCCACTGACGCAGGGGTGGCGCCGGACCAAGGTCTGGTGGCCGACGCCGTGGTCGCCGATCAGCGCCCGCCCGACGTGTCGGTCGACGCCGCCGCCGGGCCACCGTGTGCGCTGGGCACGCCGCTGGAGAGCTATGCCGCCGAGATGGTCATCTGCGATCTCGCTGCCAAGACTCCCCAGTGTGAGGCGGCCAAGGCATGCAACGCGGCCGCCGGATGGAGGCTCTGCACGGCGACCGAGTTCCTCGACCGCGGCGGTCGGGACAAGCCCACCGCGGCGGTCGCCTGGCTGGGCAGCTGTATCCGCTCCGGCGGCGCGCCCCACGCGCCCACCGACAGCATCTGCGGACCGTGTCAAGCGGCCGGGATCGCCACGGTGGACCTGGCCTGGCCCTGTCCCCCGATCAACGGCTCGGCCTACGGCAATGGCGACCACGTCGGCGTCGGGTCCTCCAACATGTGCTTGCGGATCGGAACCAACGACGCGGCGTGGGAGGGGTTCTGGGAGCCCGGTCGGCTGAATCAGCCCCGGACGGCAGCTGTCTGCTGCCGCTGAAGGAGTCCGGCCGTTATCGCTGGCGGCGTTCGCCGAAGCGCAGCAGGTACAGGTCGCCCCAGAGCGAGACGACGACGTCGGCCAGGCCGAGGACGATCGAGCCCTCGGTGTGGTGGGTCTCTCGCGGTAGCAGCCGCGGCAGCTTCCAGCGACGGCGCAGGGTCAGGCGCCGGGCGTCGAGCAGGTCGATCGACTTGTTGCGGACGAGGAGCAGCGACCGCGGATCGAGGTACCCGAGCGCCCAGCCGGCGCCGGTGCGGCGGGTACGCAGGCGCTTGCCGCTGGCGAGCGCGATCTCCCACAGCACGCCCCGTTGGGCGCCGTGGACCAGTAGTCGCTGGCCATCGCGCGTGAAGCGGGCGGCGTAGGCCGCCGCCGGGATCTCGCAGTCGAGCCGTCGGCCGGTCGCCGGCTCGACGAGGTACCCCCGGGGCGGTGGCTGGGTGCCGTAGGGGTGCTCGCCGTACTCGAGCAGCACGAACCGCCGCCGCTCCGGGTCGTAGGCGGCCTTCGAGCGGTAACCTCGCAGGCGCCATGAGGGGCCGACCTCGCGAACGCCGGCGGCGCTGATGGCGACGATCCGCGCCGGCGCGGGGCGGCTCGAGACCCGCACGCCGGTGGTGCCGATGGCCTCCAGCTGGCCGGTGACCCGCGCCGCGTAGAGCTGCCGGGCCAGCGGGTCGTAGCCGCCGACCAGCAGGTAGGTGTGGGTCAGGCGCGTGTTGCGGCCGAGCGGGTGCGCGGTGGGCTTCTGGCTGCCGAGGTCCCAGTGCAACAGGGACTGCTGGCGATTCCGCTGGGTCACCATCGCCGCCTCGCCGTCGCGCTGATCGAAGTAGAGCAAGGTCGCGATCTTCGACCGGGCTGGCAGAGACGGCGTGGGGGCGAAGACCAGCTCACCGTCGTCGATCCGCCAGAAGATCAGCCGCGGCGGGGCGCTCTTGGACTCGCCGAGGTAGAGCAACCGGCCCCGGTCCATCACGCGCGCTCGGCTGTCGCCGCTCGGTGTGCTCTGGGTCCACACCCGCTGGTCGAGCCAGCTCGAGGCGATCGACGCGACGATCCGGGGGTCGCCGGGCCGGGCTCTTGGCCCCCCGTCCCTGCTCTTGATCGCCGCCGGTGGCAGGCTCGCGTCGGTGGGCGAGACGTGACTCGGCTCGGCGCCGACCTCGCCGCGGGCGTCGTCGAGGTTCGCGT
>JAUVBO010000827.1 GCA_030591195.1 Pseudomonadota bacterium | reverse complement strand
GGACCTCGGCCGCCGGGATGTGCCGCGGCAGGTGCAGGTCGACTATCCTCAGCGCCGCGCTCTCCGGCTCATCCGAAGAGTCGATCACCGGCACGGCAAAAAAATGTGGTCGGTTGCGGTAGGTGAAGGTCACCACGCACCGCTGGCCGGCGCGGATCTCTCGCGCCGGCTCGCCCGGCTTGCCGATCGCGTGCAGGGCGAGTCGCAGGCTGCCCATCGAGACGCTGTCGAAGCAGCCCGCTGCCGGCACCTGGTCGTCACAGAGCAGCACCGTCACCGGGACGGCCCAGGTGCAGCATTCCTGCAGTGCATCGGTAATCTGGCTGTCAGAGAGGTCTGCCGACACCTGGGGCCCCGTGAGATTCTGCGACCGGCTTGACCGGAACCCGTCCAAGTTAGCATCGACCGGCTTGCCTGCACAATCTTCTGCTGCCGATCTCGACCACCGCCTCAGCAACACGCTAGCGGTCCGCGAGCCGTTCTGGCATAAGTAGGAACACCCCTTTGGAAACAGGCCCGAGGCGAGGCGCGCTCCCGTCTCGGCGTGACGCAAGAGACGAGCGATGGGCAGCCACCAGGTCAACCGCGAGATGCGCGGTGACGAGCAACGCCTCTTCACCAGGCGGCTCCTCAACGATGTCCGCGCGCTGGAGCGAATGCTCCAGGAGGGTGTGATCGAGTCCGGCGTCCGACGAATCGGCGTCGAGCAGGAGGTGTTTCTCGTCGACCCGGCGGGACGACCGGCGCCGTGCTCCGAGCAGGTCCTCGCGCGGCTCGACGACCCGCGCTTCACCACCGAGCTGGCGCGGTTCAACCTCGAGTGCAACCTCCCGCCGCTACCCTTCGGAGCGGACTGCCTCCGAAGGATGGAGACCGCGTTGATCGAGCGGATGTTGCAGCTCGATGGCGTCGCTCGCGAGCTGGGAGCCCGGGTGCTGCTGACCGGGATCCTGCCGACGCTGACCCAGAGCGACCTCGGCCTGGAGAACATGGCCTCTGAGCCCCGCTACCACCTGCTCAACGCAGCGATCACGCGCCTGCGAGGTCGCGCCTACGAGCTGAACATCAAGGGCACCGACGATCTGACCCTGACCCACGACTCGGTGATGCCCGAGGCGTGCAACACGAGCTTCCAGGTTCACTTCCAGGTCGGCCCGGCGGAGTTCGCTCAGCTCTACAACATCGCCCAGGCAACCGCTGGTCCGGTGCTGGCGGCGGCGACCAACTCGCCGCTGCTGTTTGGCAAGCGGCTCTGGCGCGAGACGCGGATCGCCGTCTTCGAGCAGGCGCTCGAGACGCGGGCGACCAGCCACCACGAGCGTGCCGCGCGGGTCAGCTTTGGCCGCCAGTGGGTCGATAGCTCGGTGCTCGAGATCTTCCGCGAGGACATCGCCCGGTTCCGGGTGGTCCTCGGCGACGAGGCGGAGGAGGATCCCTTCGCCAAGCTAGATCAGGGCGAGATACCCGAGCTCAAGGCGCTGACGCTCCACAACGGCACGGTCTATCGCTGGAACCGCGTCTGCTACGGCCTCACCGACGGGCGAGCGCACCTGCGGATCGAGAACCGCGTGTTTCCGTCGGGGCCGACCGTGCGAGACGAGGTGGCCAACGCGGCCTTCTGGTTCGGCCTGATGGCTGGCCTCAGCGATGAGCATGGCGACATCCGCGAGGAGATGGACTTCGATGACGCCAAGGGTAACTTCCTCGCCGCCGCCCGACATGGCCTCGACGCCCACCTGACCTGGCTCGGGGGCGAGGTGATCCCGGCGCGGACGCTGATCTGCGACCACTTGTTGCCCCTCGCCCGGCGGGCGCTGAGCTCCCGTGGCATCGACGCCGAGGACATCGATCGTTTCCTGATAGTGATCGAGGACCGCGTACGTTGCGGACGGCCCGGATCCCAGTGGATGCTCGATTCGCTGGCCGGCATGCGTGGCCGCGGGACGCGCTTCGAGCGGATGTCGGCGCTGACCCGCGGGGCGCTCGAGCGCCAGTGGTCGGACCAGCCGGTGCACGACTGGACCCGGGCCGAGCTCGAGCAGTCCGAGGGCTGGAAGCAGTACTACGAGCGAGTCGAGCAGATCATGTCGACCGACCTGTTCAGCGTCCACCAGGATGATCTGATCGACCTTGCGGCGGCGCTGATCGACTGGCAGGGCGTGCGCTACGTCCTCGTCGAGGACGACAACGACAAGCTCGTCGGCCTCGTGACGCCCCGGGTGCTGCTCAAGATCGCCGGCCAGGACCTGGCCCAGCACCAGGGCGAGCCCACCGCCGTGAGCCGGGTGATGCGGCGAGACGTGCTGACGGTCTCGCCGGAGACGCCGACGCTCGAGGCGGTGCGGCTGATGCGCGACAAGGGCGTCGGCTGCTTGCCGGTGGTGGTCGACGGCCAGCCGGTGGGGATGATCACCGACCGCAGCTTCGTCCACGTGGTGCACCAGCTGCTCGAGAAGACCTTGCAGGACGGATGATGGCGTTGCTGTGGGAGAGGTGCTGCGCCCGGGATGCGACCCGCCACCGCGAGCGCGGTCGCCTGCTTGGCCTGAGCCTGCTGTTGGCGCTGGCCGCGGCTGCCTGTCCGGGTAGTAGCAGGGAGGTGCCACAGCCGCCGGACCAGGGGGCGCCGCCGCCGGACCAGGGGAGCGTCGTCAGCCCCGACACCGGGCCCCCGCCAGCTCCTCTGCCCGGCTGCTCGGCGGCAGGGATCGCTGCTGGCTGCGATCCGCTGAGCAACACCGGCTGCGGCGAGGGGGCCTGCTACGTGCTGAAGGACCAGGGATCGGCCTGCCTGTGCCCGGAGGGGGCCGTCGCCTCCGGGCAGGACTGTAACAGCAGCACCGAGTGCGCGCCCCAGCAGGCCTGCGCCGGCACCACGCCGCCCGGCAAGTGTCGCCCGCTGTGCGATCCGAACAGCCCTAGCTGCCCCGCCGACACGCCGCGTTGCGTCCCGATCACCAACCACACCCAGTGGGGCATCTGCAAGCTCCCCGAGTAGCCCCCCGAAGCGCTCCAGCGATGCCTGCGCCCCTCGCGACCCTGCCGATCGACGAGCACTTGGCGCGGGTGATCGGTGACCTC
>JAUVBO010000462.1 GCA_030591195.1 Pseudomonadota bacterium | reverse complement strand
TTGGCGGCCCGCCTTGCCTTGGCGGCCGCACCGATGCAGGCCTTCGCCAGGCCAAACAGCGCCTTGCCCAGGTTGGCGATGCTGTCGACGACGCCGCTCAGAGCCTCGGAGATGCCGTAGCTGTCGAGACCGCCGCTGTCCACGTGACTGATCGGGTTTCACTGGGTGAAGCGGTAGGGCAGCGCTGCCTCGCCGAGGTTGTCGATGCTCTGGACACTGAAGCTGTCGAAGGCCGGGTCCGGTGCCGTCCATTGTCCGGTCCAGCTATCCAGGTAGCGGGCGCCGTAGGCGACCAGCCCCGAGGCGCGATCGCGCTCCTGGCCGGCGTAGCTGTGCTCCTGTCCGGGACCCTCGGCGTAGCGCTGCGCTCCGTAGGGGTAGTACTCGTAGCGCTCGAGGAGCTGGCCAGCCTCATCGGTCACAGCCACCGTGCCCCCCAGGTGGTCCTGGTGCAGGAAACTGACCGCCGCGTCGCCACCGGCCAGCATGCGCCGGAGGCTGGCCTCGAGCAGGCTCACCACCGTGGAGACCGGGGTGACCTCGGCAAAGCCCAGCGCTCCGACCTCCACCGCCTGGGCCAGCCAGGCGTCACCGGAGGTGATGCGGCTGTCGGGCTCGGCGACCAACGCCTGGTCCGCACCGCTCGCCGGCGCCAGGTCCGAGAGCACCTGACTGGCGAAGCCGGGGTCGCGGATCGCGACCACTCGCGCGTTGCCCACCTTCAGGTAGGCCGTGGCCACTCCGTCGCGCACCTCGAAGGTCGGCGAGACGTAATAGCTGGTGCTGCCCCTCTCGCGCTTGATCACCCGGTCGGTGTCGCGCGCGTAGAGGTAGTGTGCGGACTCGCTGAGGTCGTTGGTCGAGCTCACCATCAGGCCCCGGTGGTCCCAGCCGTAGGTCTCGCCACTGCGGCGAATCCGTCGACCCGCGGCGTCGTAGCCGAACTCGGTGATGCCCGCGGTGGTCAGCGCGTGGGGACCGGCGCCATCCTCACCGTAGCTCAGGGTCCCGACGTGCGCCGGGCTGGACGCGCCCAGGCTCGAGGTCTTGGCAACCAGGTTGTCGGCGTCGTCGTGGCCGTAGCTCAGGGTCTCCTCGTGGGCCGAGCGGGTCGGGTCCAGCTGCGCCTCGGTCAGACGGTACAGCGCGTCCAGGGTGTACTGCGCGGTCCCCGAGGGGCCTCCATCGTCTGCTCGCGCGTCGACGATCCCCACCAGCTTGCTCTGGCGGTTGTAGGCGTAGCGGTAGGCCAGGATCGCCGCGCCGTCGGCCCCCTCGACGTCGATCGAGGCCAGCCGGTTCTGCTCGTCGTAGGCGTAGCGAGTCTCGGCGCCGCTGGCGAAGGCGATGCTGGCGATGCCGCCGTTGGGCGCGTAGGTCACGCTGTCGAGATAGCCCGGGATGCTCTCGACCACGTCGTCGCCGCTCAGCACGTAGTCGATCTGCGTGCCGTTGGGGAAAATGTTCGCCTCCACCCGGTCGAGGTTGTCGTAGCGGCTCAGCAGCTCGAAGCGCTGGCCGTCGAGACTGCGGCCGAGGTAGGCGCTCATGCCGCGCGCGGTGTAGCCGTAGAGGTCCTCACCCTGCTGGCCGTCGTCGAGCGGGTAGCGGGTGCTCACCAGCGAGGCCGCCACATTGCTGCACTGCGCGCCGGGGCAGGCCCCGGGCACGTCGTAGCTGTTGACGATCCGGGTCCCGGCCTCGTCGGCCTCGTCCCATTCGGCCAGGGGCCGGCTGACCCCGTCGTAGCTGAAGCGGCGGACCTTGCCGCGGGCGTCCTCGCGGCGCAGCAGCTTGCCCTCGCTGTCGTAAGCCATGGTGATCACGCCCCGGTCCGGGTCGTCCACGCGCAGCACGCGGCCGAGCAGGTCGTGGGTCTGGGTGCGGGAGTTGCCGGCCGGGTCGACGATGCGGTTCATCCGCCCCAACGCGTCGTAGCCGTAGCGCAACACCCGTGGGGCACTGGACGCGGTCAGCAGCTGCTCGTCGGCGATGCGCTGCTGCAACCCATTGAAGCGCCGGGTGCGCGGGGTGTCGGCGTGGGGGCTGCTGGGCGAGCTGTCCTCGAAATCAAACTCCCGCTCGGCCAGTGGCAGGTACTCGGTGACAGTCTGCTCCTCCTCGCCGTCCAGGGGATCGCTATCGGGCACGGTCTGTTGCACCCGACGGCCCAGGGCGTCGTAGCGATGGTCGACGAACAGCGTGTCCGCGGGCGGCGCGACGTCGCAGTCGGCGCTGCTGGAGAGGTAGGGCTGGTAGGTCCGCCGCTCCTCGCCCTGGACGTTGTGGACCGTGAAGCCGGTCACCCGGTACTGCCCCTCGGCGATCTTGATCCGCTCCTGCACCGTGCGACCGTGGCCGTCCATGCAGACCACGTGCTCGGTCTCCAGATCGCCGCCGGCGCTGGGGCGCCCGCGGGTGATCGAGCGGCTGACCGGGTTGCCAAGCTCCCAGCTGTGCTCCTGGGTGGGCAGGCCGCTGATGTCACCGGGGCTGGTGAGCGCGACCGGCCGGGCGAACTCATCGTAGTCCCAGCTCCGGGAATTGTCGGCGGACGCCACGGTCCCGCCGCGCACCACCATCCAGGCCGTCGAACTGCTGGGCTTGTCGAACAGCGGGTCGTAGGCGACCTCCCGGCGCAGGCGGTATGGCCCGGTGGCGTCGCTCAACAGGATCTCGGTGCGCACCACCCGCAGGCCCAGGGGGTCCAGGGTCCAGAGACGCCGGTGTTCGTCGCCGTCCACCGCGCCCAGGGAGTCGAGGGTCTCGACGATGTTGCCGTGTGAATCGGAGCGGTGGCGCGCGGTCTCGACGGTCGCGCCGGTCTCGTCCAGGCGAGCGACCACCCGGGTGATCCCGCCCTGGGTGAGTTCGCCGAGGGGCAGGCCCACGAACTCGGTGCCGTCGTAGTAGCTGAGCGTCTCGGTGTAGGTCTGGTCGGCCGGCTCCCCGGCTCCGTCGGCGACGCCGAAGCTGCGCTGGCGGATCGGGCTGCGCAGGATCCAGCGGTCGCCGTTGCTGGCCGGGTCCGCGTGCTCGGTGGTCGCGTAACGCTCGTCACCCAGGCAGTCGACGCCGCAGGGCACACCGGTGTAATCGCTGCTGGCGCAGGTCTCGCAGGCCCCGCCGCCCACCGAGGTGACGCCGAGCATCGACTCGCGGATCACGTTGCCGTAGCCGTCGTGATCCCAGCGGGTCTCGACCGTCACCCATTCCGAGCTCGGCCGCGCCTCGCGGTGCTCGACGATCTCGGCGACCTGGCAGATGTGTCGGACCGGGAAGCGCAGGCCCGAGCTCGGCACCGCGGTCAGCTCGCAGTCCGCGTAGCTGCTGTGGGTCGCCCGCAGGCTGCGCCCACCTTCGCCGCGCAGCTCGCTGCTCAGCAGCAGGCCGTTGCGGTAGGGGTCATCCACGCCGACGTCGTAGACCTCCCAGGCCGAGCCCGGCTCGGTGCTAAAATCACCCAAACGGAGCTGCTCGACCCGGCTGTAGCCACGGAACTGCTTCTCGACGCCGTCGTAGAAACCCTCGTGGTAGACGTAGTCGGTGACCTCGTGGACCTCGGTCAGCGCGTTCCAGCTGTCGTGCCGGTCCACCACCATCATCGGGTGCGGCAGGGCGTGGGACCAGGTCGCGCTGGCCTCGCGGTCGCGCGCCATGTGCGCCACCGACGAGTCGTAGGTGATGTCGGTGACCTTGCCCAGGCCGTTCTCGATGCGGCTCAGCAGGTTCGGCCGCACCGGAAACAGCTCGAGGAAGTCGACGTTGCCGGTGTTGTCGATCCAGACGATGTCGCTGGAGCCGTTGCCGTTCATATCGGCGAACAGCACCGTGGTGTTGAGGTCGCGCACCGGCAAGTCCCCGCTCACCTCCGCGCTGGTCACCGTCTGCACCGGGTCGAAGCTGTTGCCGTTGCGGTTGAGCCAGTACTTGACCTCGGCGCCCTCCACCAGCACCAGGTCGGCCAGGGCGTCGCCGTTGAGGTCCTCGAGCTCGGCACGGGTGGCCTGGTCGATGTCGCTGAACGCGACCCCGGGGATGAGTGAGATCGCGTCCCAGCGGCCGTGCCCCAGGTTGAGCCAGTAGCTCACCTCGTCGGTCGACACCCGGACAGCATCGAGCAAGCCGTCGCCGTTGATGTCGTTGAGCTCGAGGTGATCGGTGTCGAAACCGGCGCCGATGTTGTCGACGTCGAGGACGGCCTGGAACTCGCCGCTCGGGGTGTTGCGGTACACCAAGGTGACGTTGCTCCCACCCGAGCCGGTGCTCTGGATCAGATCGATGCGCTTGTCGTTGTCGTAGTCGAGGAAGTGCATCGCGGCCATCTGGTTCTCGTCGAAGGGCGCGTCGCCGCTTCCCCACAGCGACACCACCGTGGCGTCCCAGTCACCGTCGCCCAGGTTCACCAGCACCTCGCCGGTCTGCACG
>JAUVBO010000812.1 GCA_030591195.1 Pseudomonadota bacterium | reverse complement strand
GCCCTGGGCCAGCTCGAGGTCGACCTGCCCGAGGTCGAGGCTCGCCGCGTCGCCCAGACAGAGATCAGCCAACTGCTGGGGGATCAGCGTCGTCGGGGTGTCGGCCTCATCGCCTCGTGAAAAGCGCATCTGCGCCACCTGGATCCCGGGCTGGGCGGCGTCGCTGGCCTGGGGAATCTGGACCAGCAGGCTCAGCGCCACCTCGCAGGGCACGACGATCGAAAAGGGGATCGAGCTCTGCTGGCCTGCGCCGGCCTCGTGGGCGAAGGGCGCGCCGAAGAACAAGCTGGTGGTCACCGCCGCCGCGGGGCCGGCGTCGTCGTCGGGGCCGGCGTCGTCGTTGGCCTTGGCGCTCGCGGACTCGTCAGAGACGAAAGCCACCGCCGCGAGCTGCAGCGGACGCACGGGCAGGCCAAGCCGGGAGGGCGGCGGCAGCCGTAGGCGGCCCCGGAACACGCGGCAGCCATCGTACCTTTCCCCGTCACGGGCGCGACAGGTCTTCGCCAGGCCTCCCTCACCAGCGGCGCCGACGCAGCCGCCTGCCGAGGCGACCACCCCGACCAAGAGCACCGCGAGCGCCGGTAACGGCCGGGCCAGCCGTCGCCGGCAGAGGACGATCAACCCCAGCGCGAGCAGCAGCCCGGTGCCACCACCCGGACGGCCACCCGCCGTGCAACTGCACCCCTCGCTCTGGCCGTCGCCCGGGCCGCCGTCCGTGCCCGGGTGGGCCCCGGGGTCGTCGTCCTCGCAGCCCCAGCCGTCGACCGTGGCGTTCCTGGTGGTCGAGGGGCAGAGGTCGCAGAGGTCACCCACGCCGTCTTGGTCGAAGTCCTTCTGCTGCGCGTTGGCGACCGACGGGCAGTTGTCCTGCTCGTCCGGGACCTTGTCGCCGTCCTTGTCGGTGGGCGTGGGGGGCGGGGGTGGCGTCGGGTCGGCGAGCGTCAGCGCGTGCAGCTCGTCGGCGTCGACGTCGCCGTCGCCGTCCTTGCTCGGGGGCACCTGAGCGAGGAGCGCAGCGCCGTCACTGGTGCCGTAGCGGACGGCGGCGAGGTAGATCGTCTTGGGCATCTGCTCTCCGAATATCTCCACCAGGTTCAGCGTGCCCTCGAGGACGCCTTCGCCCTGCTCGGCCCGCAGCATCGGCGGGGCGGCGGAGCGAGCGGCCCCGGTGGCCTGAAACCAGCGGTGGTAGTCGCCCTCGCCCTCGTCGGCGAGGAAGACGCCGGTGGACGAGAGGGCGACCTGGCCTTGCTTGGCGAACGGGGCCGCGACCATCGCGTCCTTGGACGCGGTGACGAGGATCACCACGTCGCTGCCGGGAGGTGCCGCGCCCGTCGCGACGTAGAGCTCCCGCCCGTTGAAGCTCGCGTGCAGTTCGATGCCCTGGTGCTCGGCGACCTTGTAGGCCGGATCGTCGAGGACGCCGTCGAGGCGGTAGCGCTGACGAGCAGCGCCAGCGGCGGCGGGGCAGCCGTCGACCGACACGGCGCCGCCCGGGGTCGAGCCCGCGCACTTGTCGCAGGCATCGCCAACGCCGTCGCGGTCGCCGTCGATCTGCTGCGGGTTGTCGAGGCCGCGGCAGCTGTCGTAGCTGTCGAGCACTCCGTCACCGTCGGCGTCGGGCAGCTTGGCCCGGGTCAGCTGGTAGACCTTGGTCTCGTGGCTGCCAACCGAGGCGGTGAAGCCGTTTTCGAGCGAGGTGCGGTCGGTCGGGATCTGGTCGTCGGGGTCGAGGTGGTTGACCAGCCAGAGGGTGTCGGGACCGAAGTGGGCGATCTGGTCCTTCGGCGGCCAGAACGTGACCGGCGTGCCGAGGGAGCCGGCGGCGAAGCGGTTGACCAGCACGACGAAGTGTTGGCCCGCGCCGTAGCGGGAGAAGGCGTAGACCTGAGAGCCCCCCTTGTCGGCGTCGCTGTTGATCCGGGTGTAGCTGTCTCCAGGCTCGCCGAGGGCCCCGGTGTCCTGGCCGCGCAGGCCGGGGCTGTTGTTGCGGGTCCGCAGCAGCTGGTGGTAGTGGCGCTCGACGGCCGGGTCACCGTCGGCGCCGAACTTCATCGTGCCGCGCATCTGCAGCAGCGCCTGCTCGTCGCCGTAGTAGACCATCGGCGTGCCGGGCAGGGTGAGCAACGCTCCGGCGGCGGCGCGCAGCACCTCCTTGTTGCGGCCGGCCTGGAGCAAGAAGCGATCTTCGTCCTGGGTGTTGATGTAGCGCATGTGCAGCACCCGCCCGGGGGTGACCTTCTCGCGGACCTTGCTGATGTAGGCGTCCTGGACGAAGTGCTCGGCTTGCTTGAGCGCCTGGTCGAAGGCGTCGAGCCCGCCGGTCTTGGCGAAGATGTCCTTGAAGTTCCAGTAGAGGAACGAGTCGTAGGCCAGGTCGAACTGCTCGTCGAAGAAGCCGGGCGACGGGGGAATGATCTCGGCGAGGATCGCCCCGCCGGGCCGGCGGCCGATCACCTCACGGCGTGCCGCGCGCCAGAACGATGGCGGCACGAATGAGGCGATGTCGCAGCGGAACGCGTCGACCCCGTGGTCCATCCAGAAGCGGATGAAGTCGAGGAACATCTGCCGGGCCAGCGGGTTGTTGTAGTTCAGCGAGGGCAGGGTTGAAAAATCGAAGGCGTACTCGAAGGGGCGCTGGTCGTTGCCCGGGTTGAAGACGAACCAGTCGCGCAGCACCGACTGCTCGTTGCGCACGGCGGCCTCGAACAGCAGGTGGCGGTCCGAGGTGTGGTTGGCGACCATGTCGAGCATCACCCGCAGACCCTGGTCGTGAGCGGCCTTGGTCAGCTGGTCCCAGTCGGCGAGGGTGCCGTAGTCGGGGTGGGTGTCGAACAGGGCGGTGGCCGCGTAGCCGTGGCTCGTCGGCCCCGGGGTGATCGGCATGATCCACAGCACGTTGACGCCGAGGTCGCGCAGGTAGGGCAGCTTGCTGATCAGCCCCTGGAAGTCGCCGTGTCCGTCGCCGTCGCTGTCCGAAAAGCGGCGAGGGAACACGGTGTAGATCACCGCGTCCTCCTTCCAGAACCGGTCCTGGTCGTCGAGCTCCTGTCCGCTGACCTCGCCGCCGGCGCCGACTCGCACCACCAGCGTGCGGGGGTGCGAGCTGCCGACCTGGAGGT